>DATJUK010000184.1:0-39438 GCA_035502495.1 Solirubrobacterales bacterium | reverse complement strand
CCACGCCCGGGTCCGCACGGCCCCACCATGACGGACCCCCAGCGCCGGCCGGCGCGACCGCGGCGAGCGATGCCGGCCGGGTCGCGCGAGGCGGGAGAGCCGGGGACCTGCCTTCATCGACTGCGCCGCATCCTGCGCATGGGCGTCACTTCATCCTGAAGATGCGGACCGTGGCTTCCCACTTGACCTGCTGGTCGCAGGTCTTCGACGCCTCGGCCGAGCAGTCGAGCGGTGGTCGGTCGGCGCCCGTGACGCCGATCGCGCGTTCGGTCCAGAGGTCCGGTTGGCCCTTGCCGCCGGGCCGCGGTTTCGGGGTCGCGGCGAGCTTGGCCAGCGGCACCGACACGCTGGTGCTCAACATCCGCGGCAGATAGAGCGCCGAGGCGGGATAGAAGGGCGAGGAGCCGAGCCTGCTCGCGCAGCGTTCCGACCCGTCGGCTCCTGCGATCAGCACTCGACGGAGAACGTGTCTTCTTCGCTGGTCTTGGTGAAGCAGCCGGTGTCGGAGGTGCACATGAGGTGCGAGTCGTACTCCCCGTTGCGGAGGCTGAAGTCGACCCCGAGGCGCTTCCCCTGCGCCGGCTTGGGTGGCGGCGGGGGCTTGGGCTTGGATTTGGGTTTCAGCTCGTGCTCGTGCGGGCCCTTGCCGCCCGCCCGGTGGCCGTGTGCGCCCGCGGCGGGCACCCCGCGCGCCGTCCCGACCGCAGCGAGGAGGACGACCGCGAGCGCGACCAGGAGGCGCCGCGACCCGCGGGCTCGCCCCGCCGTCGCAGCTGCCTTCGCCGACGCCGCCATCCGTGCCAGCCTGCCGTCGGCGCCGCCGCGGTGGTGCCCCGGTACGCGCACAAATGTGGCTCCGGCGGACGAGATCGCGCCTATGCTGGGCGGACGATGATCGGCGCGCGCGGATCGGGACGCTCGGAGGGAGGCTGGACGTCCTCCTGGGACACCGGGACGGTGCCGGGCGAGGAGCAGTTCGCCTACTGGCGGGAAGTCGTCTGGCAGGCGTTCCTGCCGCTCGTCCCCGAGCGCTCCGAGGCCGGCCCGTTCGCGGGCACGATCCGCGGCCGCCCGCTCGGCCCGCTGACGATCGCGCGGATCGGCTCCCAGGCCCAGCGGGTCTGCCGCTCACCGGAGCTGATCGCGCGCGGCGCGGGCGACTCGCTCTACCTCAACCTGCAGCTCAGCGGCGCGGGGGAAGCCGAACAGGACGGTCGCCGGGTGCGGCAGCGTCCGGGCGACATGGCCGCGGTCGACAGCACGCGACCGTTCGAGCTGGCCTTCGGCGGCGACTTCGAGCAGCTCTCCGTCGGCTTCCCGCTCGAGCTGCTCGGCCCGCGCCTGGCGCTGCCTCAGGCCGCCGCCGCGACCCTGATCGCCGGCGACTCGGGCCTCGGCACCATGATCGCGGGCCAGCTGCGGCTGCTCGCCCGGGCGGCGCCCGCGCTCGACGACGAAGCGACGACCCTCCTCGCCGAGCAGCTGACCACCCTCCTCGCCCTGGCCCTGGGGCGCGCGGCCACCCTGCCCCGCTCGGCCGGCCGCGCCCTCCTCCTCCAGGCGGCCCTGGACGAGGTCGAGAAACACCTCGCCGATCCGAGCCTCTCGCCGAGCCGCGTCGCCCGCCACGTCAACGTCTCCAACCGCTACCTGCAGCGCCTCTTCGCCGACCAGGGGACGACCTTCGCCCGCTGGCTCCTCACCCGTCGCCTCGAGTGCGCCCGCCGCGACCTCGCCACCGCCGCCCTCGCCCACCTCACGATCGGCCAGATCGCCGAGCGCCGCGGCTTCGCCAACCGCAGCCACTTCAGCCGCGCCTTCCGCGCCCACTACGGGATCACCCCGCGCGAGCATCGCGTGCAGGCGGTCCGAGGCCCGCGATGAAGCGGACAGGGGCAGGCTGACCGGGGCTTCGTTTGGCGGGACGGACCGACGCGGACGATTGTGACGACGCCGAGCGAGCCCCGCCGACTGCCAACCGACCCCCCGACCGTCGACTCCCGGATCGACGCTGGAAAACCCGCCGCGCCGCGACTAGGCTCGCGACGGTGAGGATCCGGACCTCTCTTCTCGTGGCGGTCGCGATCGCGACGCTCGCCCTGGCGACCGGCACGGCCGCCGCCGACACGCCGGGAAAGGTGACCGTCCTCGGCCCGATCGAGGTGAGCGAATCGGGGCTCTTCGCCAACGTGATCGAACCGCAGTTCGAGGCGGCCTTCCCGCAGTACGAACTGATCTACACCCCCTCGGCCCAGAACACCGCGGCGACCAACGCCGAAACGGGGACCGGCGGGCCGAGCGTGCTGCTGCTCCACGAACCGGCCTTGGAGAGCAAGTTCGTCGCCGGCGGCTTCTCCTACGAAGACCGCTTCGGCAGCGCCCTCTTCTACACCGACTACGTCCTCGCCGGCTCGACCACCGACGTCGCCGGCGTCGGATCGAACGCGCCTCACGACATCGCCCGCGCCTTCGCCGACGTCGCCTCCTCGGGCATCGCCGGCGAAGCCACCTTCGACAGCCGCGGCGGCACCAACACGGCGTCGACGACGACGATCCTGGAGCACGCGGTCTGGAAGCTCGTCTCAGAATCCGGACTCGCTCCGGCCGGGCTCTCCCTCTGCGACGTCACCGCCGCCGACGGCGGCGGCATGACCCCGATCACCGCCGCCGCGCTCTCCTCCGATCCCCAGGCGCCGACCTGTCCGAGCGCCGACGGCGGCATCGCCGGCGGTGCCGATCTCCCCGCCTGGTATCGGATCATCTCCGGCAACCTCGCCAACAACGTGCTCCAGACCAACAACTGCACGGGCACCACGAACAGCTCGACCAACTGCTACGCCCTCAGCGACCGGGGGACCTTCAACTTCCTCGCCTCCGGCCGGGCCCCGGCCGGGACGATCACGAACCTCTCGGTCCTCTCGGCCGGACAGAGCGCCTCGGCGCCGGGCGGCCCCTCGATCCTCCTCGTCCGCCTGGACGGCTACGTGATCGACCCCGCCAAGCCCGGCGAGGCGGTCAACCTGGCCGGCGCCCAGGCCCTGGTCGGCTTCCTCACCTCGCCCGCCGAGCAGGCGCAGATCGGCGACTACCTGAAGACCGTGCCGAAATCGCCCGGCGCCCCGTTCGTGCCCGACGCGATCCCCTCGATCACCGCCTCCCCTTCGGCGGCCGCGGTCCTCGCCGGCAGCCCGGTCATGGTCAGCGGCGCGGTCGCCGATCCCGAGCCCGGCTATCCCGGCCTCTCCGGCCGGCCGGTGATCGTCCGGGCCGCCGACGGCGCCCAGGTCGGCTCCGGCCTCCTCGACGCCTCCGACCACTTCAGCCTCAGCTTCGTCCCGCCCGCCGGCGGCACCTACCAGGTGACGACGCCCGCGATCGCACGCCTGATCACGCCGGCGCCTCCCTTCGGCGACACGCTCGGGCCCGCCTCCTCGGCTCCCTTCTCGGTGGCGGTGACCGCGCCACCGGCCTCGCCGTCCCTGCCGCGGCGCGGCCCGAAGAGCATCCGGATCGAGAAGGCGGCGTCGAAGAAAGGCACCGTCACCGTCTCCGGAAAGCTCGACGCTCCTTCGGTCGGGCGCGCGACGGTCTCGCTCCAGGTCGAGCGGATCGGACCCCTCGCGAAGAAGAAGCCGCATGATCGCCAAGCCTCGGCCTCGAAGTCGAAGAAGCCGCACTTCAAGACCATCGCCTCCGAGCCGGTCAAGCCGGGCGCGACGACGGTCACGATCGAGCACCAGCTCGCCCCCGGCTTCCGCTACTCCGCGCGCCTCTCCTATCGCGCGCCCGACGGGAGCACGCTGACCTCGGCACCTCGTCACGTGACCGTTCGCTGACGCGACCGCCACGGGGCCGGCGCGCAGACCGCGCCGACGCGAACGGCGATTTCATCTGCTGATTTTGCTTCCCTGTCGGTCGTCGCCCGACTGCGTGCCCGATGGTTCCTCGGACACCACGTGCAGAACGACATCCTCGCCGCGAACACCGATGTCGCGGAGGCGAGCGGGGCATACACTCGCCGAGATGGTCCCCGCCCGGCTGAACGTGGTCACGCTCGGCGCCCGTGATCTGCCGCGGCTGCGCGGGTTCTACGCCGCGCTCGGGTGGGAGCCGGCGATCGAGGCCGAGGACTTCTGCGCCTTCCGGCTCGGTGGCATCTTCCTCGGGCTCTTCCCCTGGGAGAAGTTGGCGGCCGACGCTCGGGCGCCGGCCGCGTCCCGGGTCGACGGCATGCGCGGTTTCAGCCTCGGCATCAACGTCGAGCGGCCCGAGGAGGTGGACGAGATCATCGCCGAGGTGGAGAGGGTCGGGGCGATCGTCACCAAGGCGCCCGGCGACCCGCTCGAGTTCGAGGGCCGCAACGCCTACTTCGCCGACCCCGAGGACAACTACTGGGAGGTCGTCTACCTGAAGGGCGGGGTCCCCGACTGAGGGAACCAATCCGGGAGGCCGCGTCACGGCGGATGGAACGAGTTTTCTGGCTTTTTCCGGAGGGTATCCGCCGCAGATGGAAGGCAGCGACGTGGAGATCGAGCTCCCCGCCCGCCCCGAGAGCGTCGCCCTCGCCCGCGAGGCGGTCAGCGCCGAGGCCGACCGCCTCGGCATGGCTCCCAGGTGCCTCGACGACCTGCGGACCGTCGTCACCGAGGCCTTCACCAACGCGGTCCGCTACGCCTACGAGGAGGACGTGGAGGGTCGGGTCGCGATCGCCGTCAGCGCGGGCGAGGATGTCCTCTGCCTGACGATCCGTGACTTCGGCGTCGGCATCTTCCCGCGTCCCGAGCGCGAGCTGCCGAGCCTGCACATGGGCCTGCCGATCATCGGCGCGCTCTCCGAGGAGTTCCACCTCACCTCGAGGCGGGGACGCGGTACCGAGCTCACCGTCTGCATGCCGATGGGCGAGGCTTCCTAGCCGCGTCCCGGGCCACCTGAGAAGACGGTGGGATACTGCCGAGGTGGCCGGCTTCTCGCTCGAGCAACGTGACCTCGACCCGGGCTACTGCGAGATCTCCGTCGAAGGGGAGCTCGATCTCGCGGTAGCCGGCGAGCTCGACGAGGCGATCGCCGGGGTGGACGCAGGCTACGTCGGCCTCGTCGTCGGGCTCGCGGCCTGCGAGTTCATCGACTCGACCGGGATCGCGGTGATCCTCCGCGCCCGCCGGCGGTTCGTGGCGGAAGGCAGGCGCCTCGTCGTCTGTTGCCCGGCCGACCAGGTCGAGCGCATCCTCGCGGTCACCGGCCTCTCGCGCGACGGCCTCGTCTACGAGAGCCTCGACGATGCGCTCGCGGCGCTGAGACCCGACGCCGACGGCTGAACGGCGCCGCCCGTTTCGTGGCACCGCCTCGCCGGGTACCCGGGCCCTGGCGCGGCGCACTCGGTGAGGAGTGCCCTCGCTGCCGGCCAGGGAAGGCTCTTCGTGCCGCTCACGTTCACCCTCCGCGATGACCCGATCCGTCTCCGGCGATCGTTGCGCGGCACATCGTCGCCGGCGGACCCATCGAACCGAAGGAGAAGACCATGACCGAAGAAATCATCGAGATGTGGGTGTTCGGCGTCGACTCGGGGATCGGGGCCGACCCGACCCAGGGGGTCGACGTGACCGGCTTCGCCGTCGAGGCGCTCGACGGCGGGATCGGCAAGATCGACGAGGCGACCTACGAGGAGAACGCCCACGGCCTGGTCGTCGACACCGGACCGTGGATCTTCGGCAAGAAGGTCGTCCTGCCGGCCGGGGTGATCGATCGCGTCGACGCCGACGAGGAGAAGGTCTACGTCTCGCGGACCAAGGACCAGATCAAGGACTCGCCGAAGTTCGGGGAGACCGACCTGGACCAGGAGGGTCGAGGCCAGGTCGGCGACTACTACGGTTCGGGGGGAGCGGGGGCCGGAGGTCGTTGACGGCGGATGGTCGGGAGGCCCGGAGTCGGCCCGAGGGAGGACGGCATGTTTCAGAAGAGACGGTTCACCGATCGCTCGCCCGCGGAAAAGGTGGCGATCGGGCTCGTCCTGGCGATCTCGCTCACGATCGTCGGCTTCGCCGAGCGCGACATCCAGCGGCGGCCCGAGGAGGGGATCCGGGGGCCGAAGCTGCTCTGGCGCGTGGTCTCGATGAACGCCCTCGGGGCCCTCGCCTATCTCGGGGTCGGGAGGCGCTGAGCGCCGTCCACCGATCTCCGACAGTCATAGCGCCGATTCGAGGGGGCGCGGCAGAACTGCAACCCGGGCGGCGGCGAGGCTCGCGGCGCCTCAGTCCTCCATCTTGAAGCCGAGCTTCAGCGTCACCTGGTAATGGCCGATGCCACCGTCGTCATCGAGATGTCCGCGCACTTCGGTGACCTCGAACCAGTCGAGGTTCCGAAGCGTCTTCCGCGCCCTCGCCAGGGCGTTCTCGATCGCCTCCTCGATGCTTCCGGTCGAGGATCCGACGATCTCACTCACCGCATAGACGTCGCTGCTCATGCTCCTCCTTTGGCCGCTCAGAGTTGGTGACGCCCCACCTGCTCGCAGGCATACGTCTCCCGGGGAACCTCCGTTGGACTGGGTGGGCCAGGAACCTAGGCCATCGTCTCGATCCACACAAGACCACTTCGGACGGATTTCTGCTCCGAGCGCCCGATCCGCCCCGCCGGTCGATCGGGCAGGGCACGAGGACCGACCCCGCCGTCAGGGATGGCGGATCCCGGTCTCCCGTGCCTCGCGCGGCGTCCCCCAGGGAATGAGGAGACGTCGGCCTTGGCCTCAAAAAGCGGTCGGGTAAACCGCCCTAGGGAGTGAGGCCACCTGCAATGACGACGCTGTGCACCGCGCCACAGGCGCGCCCACGATAGCGTCTGAAAGCTTGGCTGTCTACAAATCATCTATCAGTGCGCATAGGCTCGATCTGAGCGTCGAACGTCAGTCCTCAGCGACCGCCGCCGGCAAGTCGCCGCCGCGCCTCCTCGGCGCCGAAGTAGAGGACGACCGCGAGGCGCTGGAGCCCGGGGGCCTCGGCCCGGAAACCGGCCGGATCGGCGAGGAGGCTCCTGCGCACGTCCGCCTCGATCCCGCCGAGGAGGAACTCGGCTGTGATCGCGGGCGGCGGGGAGTAGTGGGCGGGCGCCTCCTCGCGCCCACGGTCGATGGCCCGGGAGAGGCGCCCGCACACCGACTTGCGGGTGGCGAGCGCCGCCGGACCGGCGACGTAGACCTCGGCGAGCAGCCCGCGGGCGAGCGCGGGCTCGGCATCGAGGAAGTCGGCCAGCTCCTCCAGCGCCTCCCCGATCCCCGCGGCCCAGTCGCGGCCCCGCGCGCACGCGCCGAGGAGCCTCTCGCCGAGCTCCTCGATGCCGCAGCGGTAGGCGGCCAGCCAGCACGCCTCCTTGGAGGCGAAGGTCCGGTAGAAGCGCTCGCGGTTGGCCTCGGCGCGGGCGACCAGGGCGCCGACCGTCACGCCGTCGTACCCCACCTCGCCGCTCAGCTCCAAGGCGGCGCGCGCGAGAGCGCGCCGCGTGCGCAGGGCGCCGGCCTCCCCCTCGCCCCCTAGGCGCGCCTGGGCGGCCTCGAAGGAGGCACGGGCGAGCAGCGGCCCAAGCGCCGCGCCCTCGCCCTCACCGGTCCTCTGCCAGCACCCCTCGGACATCGACTCCCTACCCGTCGATCTGCGCATACCCCTACGATTTCGCCACCAACCTAGCGATGATTTAGAAACAACACATGTAGACTGGCGGCCGGCGGGGGCGATCCATCGTCGCCGGGGGAGCACGATGAGGGAACCGAGGAAGAGATCGAGCGGGCTTGTATCCTCGGCGCATGGCGAAACTGCCCGACCATCTGCAGGGCTCGCCGATGGGCGCCGAGCGGATCTCACGCGAGGTGCTGGCCCTCCACCAGCGAGACGCGGTGCTGGAGCGGGTGACGGAGGTCTTCGCCAAGCGCGGCTACGCGGGGACGACGGTGGAGGATCTGCTGGCGACCGGCAAGGTCGGCGTGGGCAACTTCTACGAGCTCTTCGAGGGCAAGGAGGACTGCTTCCTCGCCGCTTTCGAGCGCGTCGTGAGCCGGGCGCGCGAGCAGATCTCGGCGGCCGCGGTCCAGGGCGGCGACTGGGACGCCTCGGCCTACCTGGCGCTCTCGGGCGCCCTCACCTTCATCCTTGCCGAGCCGCTGGCCGCCCGCCTCGCCCTGATCGAGGCCCAGGGCGCTGGGCCCGAGGCCATGGCCCGCCACGACGCGATGCTCGAGGAGTCGATCGTCCGGCTCGCGGAGGGTCGACGCCACCACCCCGACGCCCAGCTTCTGCCGAACTTCGAGCAAGCGGCGATCGCCGGCCTCGCCTTCTACCTGCAGCAGTGCCTGCTCGAGTCGCGGCGCCACACCCACGCCGAGCTGCTCGCCGAAACCGCCGCCCTCGTGCTCGAGCCGATCGTCGGCTCCGCCCGGCTCTCCCGGCTACGCCGGGAGCATGGGACCGGCTAGCTCCCAGGCCGGACCACTCGCGGATCGTCCCCCGGTCGCCGCGATGAGCGGACGGCGACACGGTCTGCCCGAGGGCGGGCTGACCCTGGGCCATCCTTTGGCGGTGGCCTTGATGGAGCTGGCTCGCGAGGCCGGCTACCGCGCCACCTCGGTCACCGAGATCACGGCGCGCGCCGGCGTCGGGCGAGAGGGCTTCGAGCGTGACTTCGGCTCCCGCGAGGCGCTTGCCCTGGCGGTGCTCGAGGTAGGCGGCGCCGAGCTGCGCGAGCGGGTGGGGCACGCCTTCGCCGCGGGCGGCCGCTGGCCCGGGAGCCTGCGGGCGGCGGCGTGGGAGCTCGCCCGCTGGATCCGCGAGCATCCGACCGCGATCCACTTCGGCGTCCTCGGCCTCCTCGGTGCCGAGGAGATGGTCCTGGTCCGCCGCGAAGAGCTCCTCCTCTGGTTCGCCAGGCTGGTCGAGGAGGGGCGGGCCGTCGCGGCCGATCCGGCCGCGGTGCCGCGGGCGGCGCCGCTCCTCCTGGTCGGGGCGATCGTCGGCCTCCTGCGCGGGCGGTTGGGTCCCGATCTCCCGGCCGCGATGCCGGGGCTGGTGCCGGAGATGATGTGGCTGGCGGTGCGCCCCTACCTCGGGCCCGACGCCGCCGACGCCGAGCTGGTGCTGCCGCCGCCCGAGGACTTCGCCCGGGGGCCGGGCGTCCCCGCGGAGCCCCGTCCGACCCCCGGTTTCTAGACGCGGCGTTCTGGCGGCCCGCCGCGCGCCTGCCGCGGCGCTTAAGCTGACGGTCGTGGCAGGACGGAAATCTGCGGGAGAGGGAGGCTCGGGGCTGCCGCGGCTGCCCCCTGGGCGCCACGGCCTGCCGCGCGAGCTGGTGATGGAGAACCAGAAGCAGCGGATCGCCGCCGGGATGATCGCGGTGGTGGTCGGCGACGGCTACGCGGAGACCACGGTGACCCGCGTGGTCGCCGCTGCCGGCGTCTCGCGCCGGACCTTCTACAACTACTACTCCGACAAGGAGGACGCCTTCGTCGAGGTCTACGGGCAGGTCACCGACTTCCTGCTCGGGGCGATGCGCGAGGGCGCCGAGGCGGCGCGGACGGGCTGGCCCGGGAGGGTGGCGGGCGCGCTCGAGGCGCTCCTCGACTGCTTCGGAGGAAACCCCGACCTGGCGCGCTTCACGCTCGAGGCGCCGCCCGCGGCGGGCGGGGAGATGGCCGGTCTGCAGCGTGACTTCCTCGAGCGGGTCCTGGCGACGCTATCCGAAGGCCGCCCGAAACGGACGCGGCGACCCTCGCCCGCAGCCGAGTACGGACTGATGGGCGGGCTGGCGGCACTGGTCTCCGGCTCGATCGAGCGCGGCGAGGTACCCACGGCTCTCCTGCCCGAACTGCTCGAACTGGTGCTGACGCCCTACGTCGGGCGCGAGGCGGCGGTGAAGGCTGCGCGCTAGGCGCCGCCTGAGCCACGCCCTCGGCCGCGCCACCTCCACCCGTCGGGCGCGACCGCGCCCGAAGTTCTTCCTTGCTGCGCCGCTTGCCGGGCCTGCTCGCGATCCTGAAAACTTAGGTCGTATACATTCGAGCAGGGCTTTAGGAACATAAGACCTCTGATTTGCGCTACATTGCTTCGTGTCGACCCGGAAGGTCGATGAAGCAGGGAGATCGAGGACGTGCAGGAGGCCGTCGAGGGCCACCGGCGACAAGCGTCCTCCAGGCAGGAGGAGATCGATGACCTCGACCAAAGCTCAGCCGACGGGCGTCGCGGGCGCAAAAGTCCCGGCGACGCCTCTCGCGGACTGCACCCCACTGCTCTCCCTGGCAGTCGGTGCGGCGGGCGTCCGGCGTCCGTGGGCGCCCGGGGCGGTGGGCGGTGGCGACCGCTGTGCCGCCGGAGGCACCTGCGCCCCCACGGCAACGGTCGCTCCGCGCCGCCCAACCTCACACGCCTCCGTCGCCACCGAACTTCACCCGCGACCGCCCATCGGGCGCCGCGGCACGCCGGCCTTGTCCGGCCCACACAGCCACGAACACGGTCCGGCCCGGGAAGCCGGCCAGGAGGAGAGAGTCAAGTGAAACGCCTACGTCACCCGATCCGCGCGATCCGCGAACCCTTCGGCACCGCCGGCCTGATCGTCGCCGTCGTGGCCCTGATCGCCGCGCTCGGCGGCAGCGCGCTCGCCGCTTCCGGCGCCCTGACCTCGAAGCAGAAGAAGGAAGTCGAAAAGATCGCCAAGAAGTACGCGGGCAAGCCGGGCGTCGCGGGGGCTGCGGGGCCCACCGGTCCTGCGGGTGCGGCGGGACCCGCAGGGCCCGCCGGCTCCAAGGGGGACAAGGGCGATACCGGCGCCACTGGCGGCAGCGGCAAAGACGGCAGCAACGGGTCGAATGGCGAAGGTGTGACCATCACTTCCTACTCCGGCCCTCAATGTCACGGTGAAGGTGAAGTAGGAGCCAAGTTCACCAATGCCACCGGCACGGCCTACGCCTGCAACGGCGCCGCCGGCTCAGGTGGTGGCGGAGGCGGTGGCTGGTCCGACACGCTCCCGACCGGGAAGACCGAGACGGGTGTGTGGAGCCTGACCGGCAACAGCAGGGGAGAAGCTACCGGGGCCCTGAGTTGGTCGGTACCTTTGGAATCCTCCGCTCCGGCTTCGGTCGCCGTCGACGTGACGGACGAAGACGGAGATGGTACGTGCACCGGCACGATCGACGCGCCGACCGCCCCGACGGGCACGCTCTGCGTCTACGAATCGGCCGAAAGCAATCTCGCCGCCCCGGTCGAAGTCTATACGCCCGACTTTGCAGCCAATGGCGTAGGTACTTCCGGCGCATACGTGTTCCAGGCAACGACTAACAGTCAGTCGGCAATGGGGACGTTTGCCATCACGGCACCCTGAGTCGCAGGTCGAGGACTGATCCAAGCGTGAGCAACGACCTGATCATGCAGCAGACGCCAAACACTCCAAACCCAGGTAGGTTGCTCACCCGCTCGCGGGCGGCGATGTCTCCGAGACGCGCCGCCCGCCCGACCGAGGGACGCTTCAGGGACCGCTGGGGCTTTCTCATCGGGCTGGCGTCCTTCATGGCGCTTCTGCTGGCAGCGCCAGGAAGCGCCCTGGCGGCGGAAAGCTTCCAGGTGATCAGCACGGCCGGCACCGGCGCCGGGCACACGATTAGGCCGGAAGGCCTGGCGGTGGACCGGACAAAGGGCCGTCTTTATGTGGCCGACAGCGGCAACAACCGCGTCGACGTATTCGACACCTCGGGAACCTTCCTGAAGGCGTTTGGTTGGGGCGTCAAAACGGGCGCAGCCGAACTTCAATCCTGCACCTCAACCTGTCAGCCCGGTATTGCGGGCGAAGGTTCCGGACAGTTCCAAGAATTGGGTGCCGTTGCGGTGGACAACAACTCGCTGAGCCCCTCGTTCCATGATCTCTATGTCGTTGACCCCGGCAACTCTCGAATCGAGAAGTTCGACGAAGAAGGCCAATTCATCCTCACCTTCGGTGGTGGGGTGAATAAGACGACGTCAGGTGACGTCTGCGCGGCGGCCTCGGGCGACGTGTGCGGAAAGGGCTCCGAAGGGACCTCCGAAGGAGAATTTTCACCGCACGGAGCTCTGGACGGTGCAGGTACGCCGATTTCGGTTGTGGTGGGGCCAGGGGGGGAGGTCCTGGTTGTAGACAGCTTCAGGGTGGGGACTGAAGAGGCCTACAGGGTGCAGGAATTCGAATCGACGGGTGCGCTAAAAGGCCCGCCGGCGCTTCTGCATCAAGGGGATGAAAATGCAGCCAGCCTGGCGGTTGATGCAGACGGGAATCTTTATGTGTCCAGCGGGGGAGGGGCCCAATTCGGAGTCCGAGTCCGAAAGTTCGAAGCTATGTCGCTGGAGGAAACTGGTCAATTTACCGTGAACAATCTCTCATTTGTGGGAATTGATGCGTCGGGCAACCTATTCTCGACCGAAGGGCCGTACAGCGTTGCAGAGTTCGGCGCACCAGCAAGCTCTGCTGATGACGGGATTCGCCGGTTTGCGTACGGGATTGCCCAGAACGGACAGTCGTTCAGTTCGGTGGCTCCTTACAGCACCGCAAACGGTGATGTTTATGTGAGCGAAGGAGGATTAGGATCTGCGACTGATGCGAGTCGCGTCCTCTACGTCCGCTTCCCTCCGCCGGGTCCGCTTGTGCTTCCCGGTCCCTGTGCCCCGACGACGCTGAAGAGCACCTCGGCGGTTCTGGGCGCGAAAATCAATCCCGAGGGTGCTGCCAGCAACTATCAGTTCGAATACGTCACCCAGGCTCACTTCGAAACCGAAGGGTTCGCCAATGCAGCCGCGACCGAGGAAACGAGCCTCGACGCCGGCGCCGCCGACATCGAAATGCACTCGGCAGCCGCCACGGCGACCGGCCTGGCACCTGAAACCACCTACCGTTGCCGGGTCACGGCCACCAACGCCGATGGGAGCACCACCGGGGAAGAAGGCAGCTTCAAGACCAAAGCGGCGTTTGAATTCGGCCGGATCTTCGCTTCCGAAGTAGGCACCGAAACCGCGATCGTCAACGCGGTCGTGAACCCGCTCGGCAGCGCCGCCGAAGCGCAGTTTGAATACGTCGACGATGCTGCTTTCAGGGCCGGCGGCTTCGCCGCGGCGAAACTGGCCCCCGCGGTCCCGATCCAACTTGCCGGCGATGAAGACCCGACTACGCTCAGCGCGACCCTCTCGGGCCTCTCGCCTCAGACCACCTATCACTACCGCCTGCGGGTCAAGGATTCCTTCTTCCCCACCGGGGTCATCTGTCCCGGGGAAGAAGGGGAACCGGCCCAGGAAAACATCTGCAAGGGTCGGCCGCCGACCTTCAGGACCTTCGGCCCCGGCGAAGGGCTGCCCGACGGCCGTGCCTACGAGCTGGTCTCCCCGGCGGAGAAGAACAGCGCCGAGGTTGGGGTTCCAGGCCGCGCTGGAGGCCTAGGGAATGAACGCTTTGTCGTCCTCACCCAGGCCGCCGCGACCAACGGTCAGTCTGTCACCTACACGTCCTGGACCTCCTTCGGGGATGCCGAAGGAGCGCCCTCGGCGAGTCAATACCTCTCCAGGCGAACCGGTACGGGGTGGAGCACGGAAAACATCTCCCCCTTCGGCTTCGAGCAGAATCCCCTGAACCCGCCCTTCCGCGGCTTCAGCCCTGACCTCTCTTACGCTGGTCTCGCGGTCAGCGAACCCGCTCTGGCGCCCGGCGCCCTGAGAGGCTTTGAAAACCTTTATCGGCGCGACAACGTGACGCGTAACCTCGAAGCGCTGACCGGCGAACCGGCGCCGGCGTTCACGCCGGTCAACCTCACCGGACTCGAATATTTCTGCTCCTCCTACGCGGGCTCCAGCAGCGACGGCAGCCGCTCCTTCTTCGCCGCCAACGGCGCCTTTCCCCAGGCCGGAGCCCCGGCGGGCACGGGCTTCAGCCTCTATGAACGCTCCCCTTCGGGTCTTGCCCTGATCAGCACCTTGCCCGACGGCACCCCGGCACCGCCGGCGCCGAGGACCCGCTTCGGCAACGAAGGCGGCTTCTGCACGATGGACCAGGGCATCGTTGCCAACGCCGTCTCTCGAGATGGCTCGAAGGCTTTCTGGAGCTTCGGCGGCAGCTACGCGACCGCCGTCAACGGCGAAGCGGAAACCGTTCAGGAACCGCTCTTCGCCCACCTGGACGGGACCGGCACCGTCGAGCTCGACGTCCGCTCCCAGAAAGAAGGCAAAGGCAAATTCGGCACCGGGCCCTCGGGCCGTGGCACCTTCTGGGGCGCCACCCCCGACGGCTCGCAGGTCTTCTTCACCGCCCCGGGCAAGTTACTGCCGGTGATGAGCGCGGAAGGAGCCCTCTACCGCTACGACACCGACACGCGAACGTTGAGCCTGCTGACCCCGACCACGATCTCGCCGCATATCGAAGGGGTCATCGGGATCAGCGAAGACGGCAGCTATGTCTACTTCGTCGCCGCCACGGCGCTGACCGGAGCCGAAGAAGCCGCCGGGGAGACGGCCCTGGAAGGCGCCAAGAATCTCTATGTCTGGCATGACGGAACGATCCGCTTCATCGCCCGTCTCTCCGAAGAAGACGAAGCAGCCTGGACCTCCTCGCCCGAAGGACTGACCGGTCGGGTTTCCCCCGACGGCAGGCACCTGGCCTTCCTCACCACCGAAGCGAAGGCCCTCTCAGGCTACGACAACACGAGGCCGGGGGGCGAACCGTGCAAGCCGAACCAGAACGTCACGGAGGGCGGACTCGAAGGCAATTCGCTCTGTCCGGAGGCGTACCTCTACGACGCCGAAGCGAGGACGCTCAGTTGCGTCTCCTGCAATCCATCCGGTGCACGCCCCGAAGGCCCGGCGCAGCTGCCGAGCTGGTCGAACCCCTTCGAAGGCCCACGCGACATCTCCGCCAACGGCAACCGCATGTTCTTCGAGACTCGCGACTCGCTCAGCCCGGCGGACGAGAACGGCAAACGCGACGTCTATGAGTTCGAGCGCGCCGGTATCGGCAGCTGTACCACGGCGAACCCCAGTTTCGCCGTCGCGTCAGGGGGCTGCATCGTGCTGATCTCGAGCGGTCATAGTGAAGACGAAACCTTCTTCCTCGACGCTTCAGCGGACGGCCACGACGTCTTCTTCTCGACTCGCGAGCCGCTCGTAGGCTGGGACACCAACCCCAACTACGACGTCTATGACGCCCGGGTGGGGGGTGGGTTCGCCGAACCCGTGAGTCCGCCCTCCCTGTGCGCGGGCGAAGATTCCTGCCGTCAGCTGGCCACTTCGCCGCCGCTCTCTCCTACCTTCCCGACCAGCACGTTCTCGGGGTCCGGCAATCCGAAGCCGAAGAAGGCCAAGCACAAGAAGAAGCACGGTCACCATCACGGCAAGAAGAGGCACAAGCATAAGAAGAAGCGCAGAGCGCACCACGATAAGCGGAGGGCAGCTCGATGATGATTGCTCGCAGGCCCTTCCTCGTCACGCTGCTGATTCTGGGGCTGCTGTCGGTGCCCGCGAGCGCTGGCGCCGCCTCCGCGAGGCCGGCTTGGAGGCTGCAGTCGCTGGCGGAGCCGACCAGCTTCAAGCCCGGCGACACCAGCGGTACTGATGGCTACGAAGTCTTCCTCACCAATAGCGGTGCGGCCGCGACCGATGGCAGTGACATAACGATTGTCGACACTCTGCCCAAGGGGATCGGCGCGAGAAGCATCGAACTGTTCCTAGGGTCTCGAGGGTCTGGCGAGAGAGATATCGGGTCGGCCTGTGGCAAAGCCGAAACGCAGTCGGAAGTAACCACCGTGACCTGCACGATCAAAGAATCGATTCCGGGGGTCGAAGAACCTGCCAAGCTCTTTCCCCAAGAACAGATGCGGTTGCTGATCCATACCGAAGTGGATGCCCCTGTCGGTGCGCTGTTGAACCACGTCGAAGTCGAAGGCGGAGGCGCCGAGCCGGCGGCGGTCACGGCCGAAAACCAAGTAAGCGAAAAAGAAGCTACCACCGGGTTTCAGGAATTCCACTCCAGATTGCTCGGGCCCGACGGGCTGCCGATCGGACAAGCCGACGGTCGCATCTATGCGTACGTCACCAGCTTCGGAGTCAATACCGAACTGACCCCGGAGGGCTCGAAATTCCCAGTCCGGCCCGCCGGAGGCGATCTCAGGAACATCGAAGTGATGCTGCCGCCGGGTCTGGTCGGCAACCCGATGGCGATCCAGCGCTGCACGGCCCAGCAGTTCAACTCCTTTCACTCGGCCTCTCCGTACCAGGGCGTGTCCATTGAGGTCAATGAATGTCCTGAAGCCTCGGTGGTCGGCGTGATCGCGATTCAGCAGTTGGAAGGGTCTGGAGGGGTCGGCCTGCGCCCGATCTACAATCTCGTGCCGCCCCCGGGAATGCCGGCCCAACTGGGTTTTCAGGTTCTCGGCCTGCCCAACTACATCAACACCAGGCTGCGCAGCGAAAGCGACTACGGGATCACCGCATACCTAAGTAACGTCACCGAGGCAAAGCGGGTGACGGCCTCGACGGTGACGCTTTGGGGGACGCCAGGTGAAGCCGGGCACGACCGGGTCCGCGGCATCTGCGCCGAACTTCCGGCGCTCTTTCCGTCGGGAACCTGCCGGGCCGAAGGTCCGGTCGGCCCCTTCTTCAGGTTGCCGAGCTCCTGCCAGAGTCCGCTGCTGAGCGCTCTTGCCTTCGAGACCTGGGCGCGTCCGGCGACGGGCGCTACGGAAAGCGACCTCGTGCCGGCACTGGTGGGCTGCGCCGCGCCCCCCTTCGCCCCCTCGATCGAATCGAACGCCACCACCAGTGTCGCCGACGCCCCGAGCGGGCTTCACTTCGACCTCCACAATCCGCAGCCGCAGGACCCCGAAGCGCCCGGGGAGGCGGACCTGCGCGACGCGACCGTCAGTCTGCCGGAAGGCTTTGTCATCAATCCCTCCTCGGCCGACGGCCTCGGCGCCTGCTCGGAGGCGCAGGTCGGCTACACCGGGACCAGCGAAGGCAGGCCGTCCTTCACCGCCGCACCCGCCGAATGCCCCGACGCCGCCAAGGTCGGCACGGTCGCGGTCAGGACGCCGCTGGTCGACCATCCGCTGCCCGGCGCCGTCTACCTGGCGCGGCAGGGCGAAAATCCCTTCGGCTCGCTGCTCGCCATCTACATCACCGTGGACGACCCGCAGACCGGGGTGGTCGTGAAGCTCCCGGGCAAGGTGACGCCGGACCCGATGACCGGCCGGCTCACGACCACCGTCGAGCAGAGCCCGCAGCTGCCCTTCGAAGACTTCGAACTGAACTTCTTCGAAGGTGCGAGGGCACCGCTCCGCACGCCGCCCTACTGCGGCATCCATACGACCACCACGGCGCTCACGCCCTGGTCGGCGCCCGAAGGCCCGACCGCGTACCCGCAGGCCTCCTTCCAGACCTCCGTCCCCGCGGCCGGTCAGACCTCCTGCCCGACGGACGGGGCCGCGCTACCGGCCACCTGGGCGTTCGACGCGGGCGCGACGGCGCCGGTCGCCGGCGCCTACACCCCATTCACGGTGCATCTGTCCAGGCCCGACGGGACGCAGGAACTCTCTTCGCTCGAAGTGACGTTGCCGCCTGGGGTGGCGGCGCGCTTCACCGGCGTGCCCGAGTGCTCCGATGCCCAGATTGCCGCCGCCATGGCACGGGAAGTCCCGGGTGGGGGAGAGGCAGAGGAGCAGAGCCCGTCCTGTCCGGCGGCGAGCCGGATCGGCAGCGCGACGGTCGGTGCCGGGGCGGGGCCGAACCCGTACTACGTCACCGGCGACGCCTACCTGGCCGGTCCATATAAAGGGGCCCCGTTCAGCATCGTCGTCGTCACGCCGGCCGTCGCCGGCCCTTTCGACCTCGGTGCGGTGGTGGTGCGCTCGGCGCTCTCCGTGGACCCCTTCACCGCCCAGGGCACAGTGAGATCGGACCCGCTCCCGCGTGTCCTCGACGGCATCCCGCTCGACGTACGCTCGCTTGCGGTGACCGTCGACCGGCCGGGTTTCACCATCAACCCGACCAGCTGTGAAGCAAAGTCGGTCGCCGGCACCGCGGTCTCCGTCGGTGGCGCCCGCACGGCGCTCACCAACCGCTTCCAGGTCGGCGAATGCGCGGCGCTCGCCTTCAAGCCGAAGCTGAAGCTGAGCCTCAAGGGCTCGATGAAGCACGCCGGCCACCCGGCCCTGAGGGCGGTGCTGACCTATCCCAAGGGCGGTGCCTACGCCAACATCGCCCGCGCCCAGGTCAACCTGCCCAGCTCGGAGTTCATCGACCAGGGCAACCTCAACAAGACCTGCACCAGGCCGGTGCTGTTGGAAGGCAGGTGTCCCGCGACGACGATCTACGGGAGGGCGAAGGCCTGGACGCCGCTGCTCGAAGCGCCACTCGAAGGGCCGGTCTATCTCGTCGGCGGCTTCGGCTACAAATTGCCGGCGCTCGTCGCCGAACTGAACGGACAGATCCGGGTGCTCCTCGTCGGGAAAGTCGACTCGGGTCCCAACCACGGCATCCGCAATACCTTCGAAGCCGTGCCCGACGCGCCGGTCGAAAAATTCGAACTGCGGATGAAGGGCGGCCCGAAGTACTCCCTGCTCGAAAACTCCGAACCGCTTTGTCGGAAGCCGCAGCGGGCGATCGCGCGCTTCACCGCCCAGAACGGCCGTGTGCTCCACTGGAAGCCGAAGGTCGCCCTGCAATGCAAGAAGACGGGTGGGAAGGGCAAGCCTCACAAGTCCCGTCACGGGAAGCCGGGCGGGCACGACAAGCGCTGAGGTGGCTTCGATCCGGCCCGTGCGGCGCCCGCTCTATCCGATCCGCGCGTAGAGCTCCTCGAGCATCTGGGCCAGGTCGGGGATCGCCGTGGTCAAGATCGCCGCGTCGCCGTCGACCGCGGCGCGCAGGGCGGCGGCCTCGATCACCTCGACCATGAACATCGCGGCGCCGGGAGGCGGTGGGGTGGAGGCGTCTTCGCGGTAGGCATCGTCGATCGTCCGCGCAAGGTCGGCGAGCAGGCGCGCCCGCTCCTCGAGGGCGCGGCCGCCCGCGACGTGGACCTCGGTCAGGAGGCTCCTGGCCACGGCCGGGCGCTCGGCGATCAGGCGCGACAGCTCCGTCAGCACCGCTTCGAGCGCCTCGCGTCGACCGGCGGCGAGGCGGCCGGTGGCGGCGACGAGACGCCGGAGCCGCTCGCCTTCGCTCGCGTAGCCGCTGGCGAAGCACTCGGCCTCGTCCTCGAAGCAGCCGGCGGCCGCTGCCGGTCCGCCGTCGCCGCCGAGCTCCTCCAGCCGCACGTTGCGGTAGCCGCGCCGGCCACAGGCCTGCAGCATCAATGCCGTCAGATCCTTCCGCCTCGGCTCGTCTCCGGAGGCGCCGGTCGGCGCCATCTCCCCAGTTGCGGCTCGCGACCCAATCATCGTGCCACTTCCCTTTTTTCACATCGACCTTGCCGGGAAGCTACGTCCGGGGACCGGCCTGGGTCAATGCCTTGCCTCAGTAGAACTCTTCTGATTGGAGGGCGCTGTCCTCTCAACGTGCCGTGGCATTTCGGCCCGCGCGGGGGCCTCGAAGGCGAGCAGGCCGACTTCGGCATCCGACCCCTCCTCGGCACGGCCTCCTAACCGCGCGGCGGACTCCCGCTTCACCGCCAGGATCTGCTCCAGGGCGGAGCTGAGGATCTCGGTCAACTCACCCCAGGCCTGCTCGTCGACGGCGAGGCGCACCCGCACGGTGACGGGGAAGTGGGTGTCGTAGGCGTTCCCCGCGGCGACGAAGCGGTCGACCCCGCGCCAGAGGGCCCGCAGGTAGTGGTGGGTGGTCGCCCGGCGTTCGGCCAGGCTGAGGCTGGCGTAGAGCTCGTCGTCGACATAGCCGAAGGTGGTGCCCTCGAAGGAGTACTCGTGGACGTTGCGCCGGCGCTCGGCCTGGCGCACGGAGATGAACCCCCGTTCGCGCAGGAAACGAAGGTGGTAGCGAACCGTCCGCGTCGGCGTGCCGAGCTCGGTGGCGATCCGCGCCGCGCTCGCCCATTCGTGCTCGATGATGGCGATGATCCGCGAGCGCAGCGGATGGCCGACCGCATCGACGAAGGCCCGCCCAGAGGTTTTCTGGCGCTCGCGATCCTCGCCTCGCCCAGGCGCGCTGCTCGCCGTTTTCACTCGCCTTCGGTCCGTCACCGCGGATTATGGCGCCGGTTGCGATCGGCTCCGCGTCCGTGGCTGCTGCCGTTTCTTCTGCGGCCTACTCCCACGGGCTGCTCAGTCTCGCAGAAACAATCGAGCTTATATTTGTAGACATTCAGTATTGGCAGTGCGCCCCGGTCGTCGGAGGCGGCGCGAAAGCACCGACGGACGGCAGGCAGGGGTCGCGACGCCACGGCAGTGGTGGCGGCCGACGGCATGCCGACCCGCGCGAGCGCCGGCACCTCGTCAGGCTCGCCGGTCATCTTCAGCCCGGCGCCGACGAGGTCGACGCGGAAGGACACCCAGACGGTGGGCCCGATCAGCGCCTCGATCGGTATCCGCCTCGCGTCGATACCGTCGCGGATCGGGCGGGAGGGACCGAGCTCGAAGTTGAACCAGTCGTCGAGGTTGGCGGTGGCCGCCTCGCGCAGCTCGCGCTCCGCCACATCGAAGTCCGCCTCCCGGTAGAGATCCAGCCGCGGTCGACCACGTACAGCCGCCGCGCCGGCAGTCGGTCATGGGCGATCTGGCGTTGGAGTTCGGGCAGCCTGGGATCCGGAGGGGCTGTTCGAAATCCAGAGACCTCTCGCTTGCCCAGGGCGAAGTCGCCGGGAATTCTGCTTTGGATCGGGGATCAGCGGTAGGTCGAGAGCAGCTGCATCTTGATGCAATAATGCGTCCATGTCGAAGACACGTACCACCGTCACCCTCGACGAGGATGTCTTCCGCGCTGTCCGGATCAAGGCCGCCCGTACCGGCAAGCGCGATTCGCAGGTGATCGAGGAGGCGCTGCGTCGCGACCTCGGCCTCGACGACCTGGCCGAGATCTGGGCGAAGGTCACGCCCGTCGACGAGGAGGAGAGCATGGACCTCGCCGGTGAGGAGCTTCGCGCGATGCGCAAGGAGAGGCGTGGCGAGGGCGGTACTTGACCCGGGCGTCCTCGTCTCCGCGCTGATCACCCCCACGGGCACCCCGGCGAAGCTCCTGGCGGCCACCCGCGGCGGAAGCTTCGAGCTGATCGTCTCGGACCTGCTGCTCGAGGAGCTCGGGTCCGTCCTGCGGCGGGAGAAGTTCCGTCGCCATGTCGACCTCGACGTCGTCGACCGATACATCGCGCTGCTGGGTCGGGACGCGGTGACGGCCGCCGACCCGGCGGGGCCGCCCCCGATCCGCTGCGCCGACCCCGACGACGACTACCTGATCGCCCTGGCGCACGCCGGCGAGGCCGCACTGGTCTCCGGCGACCGGCATCTGCTCGACCTCGCCGGAACGATCCCGGTCTTCACCCCGGCGGAGTTCCTCGCCGCGCACGGCGGATAGCGGGACGGTCGCGCCAGCCAAACCTTCTGGGCTCTCACAAGAGGTCTCCTGGGAAAGTGTTGACTTGCAGGACTTTTTGGCCTCGCGACCTCCTGGGTGCGATGCCCGTTCCCGTGTGGCGGCCCTAGCGCCGACCTCGGCGAGGCGGACCAGGGCTCGTTCCCGCTGACACCCAGCTCGCTGCGGTGGGAACCGCGAGATCGAGTCCGGGAGTCTTCCACAGTTCAGGTCGGGGACCATGTGGTCGACGGCAAGCTTGTCTTTCGCCGTACGGATCGTCCCGACATGGACGTGAAGGTCGCCGCCTTCCGAAGAATGCCTCTCGTTCTGGTTGCCTGGCGCCGGGTTGGAAATCCGACCGCTGGGCGGGACGGGAGGTAGCCAAGGTGGAAGTTCAGACGGTTCTCCTCATAATGGGCCTTCTGGCGCTCCCGGGTGCCACGGAGCCCGACGCCTTTCTCGTAGATGCGCAGCCCGATCTCGTGCCCCTTGACGGTGGCCAGGAGGTGCACGGCGGCCCGGCTCCTTTGTCGGCCCGGATGTTGCGGGCCCGGAGTTTGGATGGAGTCGGCGCGCGGACCACCGGGGCCGTTTGACAGGCCGGGCTACGGACTCCTACTGTGCCGGGATGCACATGCCCCGTCGTGGCAGCCTCCGCCTCGCGATCGTCGTCCTGCTGTCGGCGGCCCTCGCCCTCTCGGCGACCGCGTCGGCCGCCGCCGACACCGTCTCCTTCTCCTTCACCGGCGGCGAGCAGACCTTCGTCGTGCCGGCGGGGGTTACCGGCCTGCACGTCGTCGCCGTCGGCGCCAGAGGCGGCGGAGCAAGCGGTCTGGCGAGCGGCGCGGAAGGCGGGTTCGGCGCCGTGGTCAGCGGCGACGTCGCGGTCTCGCCCGGGGAGACCCTCTACGTCGAGGTCGGCGGCGCAGGCGGCAAGGGCACCGGCACGGGCACCGGCACCGGCGGCTTCAACGGCGGCGGCGCGGGCGCGGGAGGCGAATCCGGCGAGGGTGCCGGCGGTGGCGGTGGTGGCGCCTCGGACCTCCGCACCCTCCCGCGCTCGAACCCGGCGAGCCTCGGCTCCCGGCTGATCGTCGCCGCGGGCGGCGGCGGCGCCGGTGGCACCGGCGGTAGCCCGGGCGAAATGGGCGGCACCGGCGGCGGCGCGGGCGCGGCCGGCTCCGCGGGCGGCGGCCTGAGCCACGGAGCGGGAGGGGGAGCAGCCTCGACGACCGGGCCCGGGACCGCCGGGGCGGGCTCGCCCGAAGGGTCGCCCGGGCAGATCGGAAGCGGCGGCAGCGGTGGCGTCACCAGCGCCGACGGCGGTGGTGGAGGCGGGGGCGGCCTCTACGGTGGTGGTGGGGGCGGCGCCGCGAACGGCGGCGGCGGAGGAGGAGGAGGTGGCGGCTCGAGCGCGGGCGGCGCGGTCGCGGCCGACTCCTCCGGGCTCGCCTCGGTCACGATCTCCTACACCGCCAACCCCGTCTCCGCGCCCTCGCCCTCGCCCGGCGGCGGCCCGACGGCACAAGCGCCCGCGTCCCCGGTCCGGCCGCCCCGGACCACGATCACCAGCCATCCACCGAAGCTCCTCACCACCAAGGCCAGAAAGGTGACGGTGAAGTTCGGCTTCACCTCGAGCGCCGGCGCCCGCTTCCTCTGCAGCATCGACGGCGGCCGGTTCTCCGCCTGCCGTTCCCCGACGACCTACCTGCTCGCCCCCGGCAAGCACCTCTTCGCCGTCAAGGCGGTCAAGGAGGGAGTCGCCGATCCCACGCCGGACCGCTTCGGCTTCGTCGTCAGGCGCATCGGGCGACCGCGGTAGTCGGCCTGACCCGCTGAGCCGAGCTCCGGATCCGCGAGGGTTAGCTGGTCCGGGCCGCCGGAGCCCAGATCGGCCGCCAGGCCCGCGACCCGTCGCCGCCCTCGATCTCGTAGCGGGTCCAGTCGTAGGGCCGGCCGCGGCTCGCGTCGCCGGCTTTCTCGGATGGGTCGCGGGATGCGAGTCGACCTCCCACCGAGTTCGATCTCCGGGCGGATTTCGAACGGGCCGCAGGTGTTCTTCGGCGGGCTCGAAGAGGACGCCCGGCCGGCCGTAACGTGACAGTACTTGCGGCGCGAGGGTAGCCTCCTCGGGATAGCCGTTGTCGAAGGCGCACGACTCGGTCCCGCGGGTCGAGCGCGCGGGCTACGCTCGCTGCTCGGGCGGCTCGTACCCGTCGGGGCATCTCCTCCACCGGGTCCTGCCCCGCCTCGCGCCCGCCCCTCGCCGAGTCCCGTGCCGCGAAGGACCCCCTGGAAAAACTCCTACTCAGAACGTGCCGGCCGCCGGCGCTGGTAGCCCAGTACCTACCACCTATCCGGTGGGGGCGCCGAACGTCTTTGCGGCAAGTGAGATCTTCGCCTTCAGCAGGCTGTAGGGGTCGTTGAAGCCGCCCTTGAAGAAGATCCGTCCGCCGAGCGTCGAGTTGTCGAAGATCGTCAGGCCGGGATCGAAGAATCCCGAGGTGACGCTGCCGTCCGGGCCGAACACCGCCAGCGGCTCGCCGCCCGGGATGACGTCGGCGAGCTGCTTGGCCTTCTTCTGGAACATGATCTCCCCGTCCATGATCCAGGTGGGCGTCTCCCCATGCTGCATTTCGATCACGTCCATCAGGTGGGTGTAGGCGGCCGCGCGCTCCTCGGCCGGCAGGATCTCGCCGGAGGCCTTGAGGATCGCCATCACGTCGACGTCCTGTGAGATCGGCACGAGCCGGACGTTCTTCGCGACCCCGGTCTTGTTGCCGACGAGCACCTGCCTGTAGGTCCTCCCGGAGCCCGCGACCGGGCTCGGCTGATCCTTGAGGGCGAACCGACGGAAGGCCTGCTGGTCGGCGCCCGGCGCGCCGTTGCCGGACCCGTTGAAACCCCAGTCGATCCTTCCGCTCGCCTCGGACTTGTCGAGGATCGAGCGGATCGAGGCGTCCTTCCACTCCTTCACGCGGATCTCGTAGCGCTGCATGACGACGTCCTTGACCGGTTGGGCCGCGCCGGCGAGCTGCTTCTCCACGTACTCCTTCGACACCGGCGAGGCCCAGACGACCGTGTTGAGATCGTGCTTGCTGTAGCCGAGGTACTCCACGTCGACGTCGTTGACGGCTTTCAGCTTGATCACCTCGTTCTTGCCGACCGCCAGCCCCTGCTTGATCAGCTGGGCGGCCTTCGCCGAGCGCTGACGCACGGCGATGATCAGGTCCGAGCGCCTGCAGTAGTTGACCAGCTCGGTGATCTGCCTGGTGGTGAGGCCGAAGTCCCGGGTGAGGAACGCGGCGTTGTCGAGCAGCAGGTTCATCCCCGGCTTCAGGCCGGCGACGCCCTTGCCGAGCACCTGCGCGACCTTCGCGTCGTTCAAGGACGTCTGGAGCCTGATGCCGCGCACCAGGTATCCGTCCGAGCCGGCGACCGCGCCGGCGGCGCCCTTCGCGGCGACCGTCATCCCCTGGGCGAGCTTCTGGAAGGTGATGTCGGCGAGGACGTAGTCGGCGACGCCGGTCAGCGTGTCCGCCGCGCCGGTCCCGAAGATCGAGCCGAGCTTCGCGTAGTCGCCGGTGTCGCCCGCCGCCTGGATGTCGTCGACGATCCTCCGCACCTGGTCCTCGCCGAGGTCGACGAGCCGGCCGATCGCAGTCGATTGATAGTCCTGCACGATCTGCGCTTCGACCTGGCGGCGCTCGGCGTCCGAGAGGTCGGTGATCCCGACGCTGTAGCCGTACACCGACGTGGTCAGATAGGCCGCGCTCGAGGCCAGCCTGGTGCTGCCCACGGCGAACGCCGCGATCCCCTTGCCGATGCCCTTGGCGCCGTCGATCGGATGCGCGATCAGCTCCTTCGCCGCCTGCCAGTGCCCGAGCGCCCACAGGCCCATGCCCTTCGCCGCCGAGCCGGTGAACGCCCCCATCAGGGTCTCGTCTTCCGGGGGAACCAGCGGATCGGAGTCATCGGTCTTGACGGTGATCGGGGAACTGCCGGCGCTCATGCCGATCTGGTCCGCGGTCAGCTGCGTCCGGGTGCCGTCGCCTTCATCGACCGCACCCAACGGGTCATAGGTCGCCGTACCGGTGGTGCCGGCGTCGGGGGCGGTGGCGAGGTTGCCGCCGACGTCGATCGTCTGCCCGGGCCTGATCGTGCCGGCGAAGGGCACGACGACGCCGTCCGGCAGCTTCGGATCGGTGATGTCGGCGAGGCCGCCGCCGCCGAGGTTGCCGTCGGTGCTCGGCTCCAGGCCGTAGAACACGAGGCTCTTCGTGAGGCTGCGATCGGTCACCGAGCCCGACACGTAGACCTGACCGCCGGGGGCTACCGGTCTGCTCGTGTCGGCGCTCAGCTTGACCCACAGCAGCGCGGTCGGCAGCACCGTGAGCGTCCCCTCGCCGTCGCTCACGTAGGTCGAGGAACCCTGGGAGTCGGAGGAGAGGAGCTGTGGGGAGAAGTCGAAGTTGCCGTTGTTCGTCACGTGCAGCGTGTAGGTCACCTTCGCGCTCTGTCCCGGTGCGAGGTCCGGCAGGGCGCCCGAGGGTGACGGGCCCCCGGTCACGGCGACCGGCAGCTGCTGCGTGGCCTGCGCGGGGACGTGGTAGGAGAGCGGCGGGATGCCGTTCAGCGAGATGTGGGTCTGGGTGCTCGGGCTGAGGTTGGTCACCGTCACCGTCGCGGTCACGTCCTGCGGGATCTCGCCGGCGTCGGCATCCGCGAGCCGGATCGTGTTCTCCCCGAGCCTCGAGCCCGACAGGTCCGAGCCGTTCTGCGAGAAGCTGACGTCGACTCCCAGCGGCTGGCTCAGATGCACCACCGCACTGGCGTTCGCCTCCTCGGTCGAACCTTCCTCGCTCCCGCGGGCCGACACCGACAGTCCCACCCTGCCGTTGCCCGCGACCGTGTAGGTGACGGCATAGCTGGTGCTCTGCCCGGGCGAGAGCGACAACGGGCCCGACGGGTCGGTCCCGGACCTGTAGGTCAGGGCCGAGGACGGTGAGACGGTCAGCCCCTGCGGATCGACCGTTATGTGGGTGATCGGCGCACTCGCGCTCGCCGACGCCGTGAGGGTGACCGTCGCCGTGATCTGTTCCCCCGGTTCGGCCGGGCCCGTGAACGGCTGCCCCGAGGCATCGGTCAGCGCGATCGAGGCGGACAGGTCGGAGAGGTGCAGCTCGAAATAGTGTTCGACGCCGTTCAGCGTGCCCGCACCCACGGCATACTGGCCGTCCTCGCTGGTGCCGCCGAGGACGCCGAGGTGCCAGCCGGATCCCTGCGGCAGAAGCGTGTTGAGATCGACCGGGGTCCCGGTGAGGCTCGGCCAGATCACGGCATCGCCGATCCTGGGCGCCGCGGGCGAACCGGTGACCCCGCCGGCGATCAGGCCGGCGTCGTCGATGCCCATCGCCCTGCCGGTGTCCGGGTAGCCTTCCGGCGCGGGCAGCGTCGTGACCGTGCCGTCCGGGGCCTCCACCGCCGGGGCGCCGTTCGACTGACCCGCGAAGGATCCGTCCTCGGCGAGCGCATTCGGGTGGGCGGCGAGAGCGCCTTGGGGGATGACCGTGATCGGCGTCGCGGCCTGGGTCGAGCGATTCACCAGAAACTGGCCGGCGAAGCCCTGGACCCACTCCCACGAATCGTTGATCGCGGCGATATGCGCGACTTCGTTGTCGTTTCTGAGCACTTTGACCTGTGCCGTCGCCCCGGGCGAGGGCGCATAGGCGACCGCGTAGTCCCCCGGATCCCCGTAGTCGCCTCCCGGGTGTTCGGGGTCCGCTTCCAGGCACGTGCCGCCACCGCCCGCCTCTCTGTCGTCATCGACCGAGTAGAGCGTCAGCTGGTCGAACTGCGCCACGCATTCCGAGGGCACCGTCGACAGCTTCGTCGTACCGCTTTCCGGGTCCCACCAGTAGCCTTCCGCATAGGGGTATCCGTTCGAGACCGCGTTCCCCGGGAAGCGGGCAGCCCCGACGACCAGCCCGTCGTCGTTCATGTCGTAGACGTTCACGGAGCCGGCGCCGCTCGGCACCGGAGCGCTCGTCCAGCCACCGTCGGAGTAGACCGCGGCGGGGTCGTCGGAGCCGCCGAACAGCACGTCGCCGTCGTCGTCTCCGGCCATCGGTAGGCCGTACCGGGAGATGTCTTCCGCCACGGGCCCCAGATCGGTCACGGAGAAGCCGCCGAACGCGACGGCCGATGCCGATCCCGGGACCGCGCCGCGGGCAGACGACGACTGCCCCGCCAGGCAGGCCACCACGGCGACCAGCGCGAGAAGCGCGACCAGCCCGGACACCGCTCGCCTCCAGGTCGTGCCCGGACGACCATCCGGCGTCGGGGATGTCGGCGCGGGCCGGGCTGCGGACCACTTCCGCCGGTTGAGAGGTGGACCGCGCACGGCGACCCACGCTAGTCCGCGCCCCGCGGCCCGGTCAACTTGACCTACGTGGTCACCACGTAGAAGATCCCTGCCCGTCATGACCGCTCCCGACCCGCGCCTGCTGGAGCTGATCGGGGACACGCACGGCCTGCTCGACCTCGAGGAGTTCCGGCTCGGGGTCTTCGACGCGTTGAGGCGGGCGATCCCCTGCGACTGGATCTCGATCAACGAGGTCCCGCCGGTCCCCGGCGATGACCACTGGGAGATCGCCGAGCCGGAACTGCCCGCGGAGGCCCACGAGACCTTCGGCCGCTACATGCACCAGAACCCGCTGCTCCTCTACATGCTGGAGAGCCGCAACGGCACCGCCCGTCGGCTCTCGGAGATGATCTCGACCGCCGACTACCACGCGCTCGACCTCTACCGACTGCTCTACGGGCCGCTCGGGCTCGAGCACCAGATCGCCTTCACCCTGCCGCAGGAGCCGCCGCGGATGCTCGGCATCGCGCTCAGCCGCCGTGGCGCCGCCGGCGACTTCGACGACGCCGACCGCGACCTGCTGAACCAAGCGCGCCCCTACCTGATCCAGAGCTACCGCAACGCGATCGCCTTCCAGGGCCTCCGCGCGAGCCTCGGCACCGAGGCGCTCCTCGCCGCCCTGCGCACCGCCGGCCTGACGCCCCGCGAGGCCGAGGTGATGGCGCTGCTCGCCCGCGGCAGCTCCAACGCCGATCTCGCCGCGGAGCTCGGCATCTCCGGCCGCACCGCCGAGAAGCACGTCTCCAACGCCTTCGCGAAGCTGGGCGCGAAGAGTCGCTCGGAGGCCGCGGCGCGGATCTGGGGACTGGTCAGCCCCGAGGCGCGGTGAGCCGCACGCGTCGGGCGCGAGTGCATCCGGACCCACGCGGGCCTCGATCATCTCGGTGTCACCGCCGACGACGCGGCGATCGACTCGCAGTCGACTGGTTGCCGGCCGGGAGCTGATCTGGCGATCGACCGCCCCGCCACGGCGATCTCGGAGGTCGGGCCCACAAGCTCCCCGGGCGCGTGACCGCCGCCCGATCCCGAGGTAGACAAGGGCGCCGACCGCGTTCAACGAGGCGGCCGCCACAGCATCTTCGGGCCACGGATGTCCGTCCCGGGCCGCCGCTGTATGTCTCGTGACCGGCGAGCAATCGGCCGCCGTGGTCGCGACCTGGCTGGGCGTTCCGGCTCTCGACCCCGCCGAGCTACGGCGTTCCGAGCTGCCCAGCGTCGGCGCCGCCGAACTTGCGGCGCGCCTGGCGCCCGATGTCAAGGTCTACTACCGGGACTCGGACGGTGTCGAACCCGTGGACGACTTCATCGAGGGCCTCGGCCCGAAGCCGGCGGCGAAGATCGACTCCTTCGTCGAGGAGCACCTGAACGGGCGACCGCCCGGCGCCCCGCGTCCAGAATTTCCGATCAGTTCGCAGATCGAGGGCGAGCTGCGCGAGCTGAGGGTCCGCTTCGCGAGGACGCGCTACCGCGTCCTCTACCAGCGCTCGGGCAACCTCTATGTCCTGCTCCACGCCTTCGAGAAGCACACCGGAGCGGTGGCCAGAGGCGACAAGGAGCTGGCGAAGCGACGGATGGCCGATTTCAGGAAACGGATGGACGCCGAACCGCGGAGGCCGCCGCGGGCGGCAGGAGGCGATGCGCCCGGCGGGCGGGACCGTCCTTGACCTCTTTATCGAAATGGATAAGCTGTTCCCGTGACTAACAAGGCCGACAAGCGTCCCAGGGGCAGGTCCGTCGCCGAGGCGGCGCGCGACCGTGCCCGCCGCAGCGAGGGATATCGCGAGGCCCGCGACGAGTATGCTGCGATCCGCGAGCTGCGCGAGAAGAACTGGATCGCCGCCCACATCCGCGAACGTCGCTTCGAGCTCGACCTCACCCAGAAGGAGCTCGCCGAGCAGGCCGACACCTCGCACTCCTACATCTCCAAACTCGAGCGCGGCGACCACATGCCGACGATCCCGGTCCTCAAACGCATCCTTGCCGTCCTCGACGAGGAACTGCTGATCGGGATCGAGCGACGTGAGGCCGACGAGGAGCCAGAGCGCGAGGTCGCTCCGGTCCCCGAGGCCGCGCTCGCCTGAGCTCGTCTCGCGGGTGACCAGCTTTCGCGAATTCCGTGGACCCGGACACGACGCCCCATCCGCTGAGGGAAGCCGCCGAAAAGGTCAAGCGGGCAGCTGCTCACCTGGAGACGCTACACGCCGCGATCCGGCAGGTCAACGATTCTGAACCGAAGCCATATCGGCTTGTCTCCGAGGTCGACCAGGCGTCCTCGCGATATCTCCTGCGCATCAGGATCGAGCGGGACCCACTGCCGGAATGAAGTCTGATCGCGGGCGACTTCGTCCAGAACCTTCGAGCCTCTCTCGACTATCTGGTTTGGCAGTTGGTCCTCGACAACGACCGTCCGCCGGGCAGCGGGAACGCCTTCCCGCTCTTCGATGAGGAACTGCCTCAGAATCCGAACAATCGACGCAGGCAGAGATGGCAGGCGAGTCTCCGGGGTGTGGCTCCGGAGGCGGCCGAGTTCATCGAAACCTTTCAGCCCTTCAACGGACCCGGCGGTCCCGACAGGCATCTGCTCACCGCCCTTCGCGAGCTTTCAAACCAGGACAAACACCGCAGCCTGATGCCCGCCTTCTCCGCGGATCCAGCGAGAGCCCGGCCTCGCCGACGTGACCGTGGTGGGAGTCCACGACGTGCAGGCGTCGATCGACACCCAGCTGGGAACGACTGTTCCCAGAGTGAGAGTCCTCGGCGATGCGCCGGGCCCTTTTGGAGATCGCAGAACAATGACTGCCGGCTCATCCCGGGCCGGAAAAACCCCGGATCGACGATCCACCCCCGCACCCCCGGCCGTCCCTGTTTCGTCGAGCGCGGCTTCGACTCGAAGGCCGAACTCGCGGTCCTGATCGCCGACTACCGTCGGCGGGCACCGATCGAGGAGATCCGCGTCGAGGAGGGCTTCAACGCCCGGACGACCCAGGACGAGACCGCCCTGCGGCGGCTCGCCGACAGCATCGCCCGCGACGGCGTGATCGAGCCGTTGCGGGTCGCGGTCGCGGAGGGCGGGAAGGCCAGGCTGATCGCCGGCCACCGTCGACTCGCGGCGGCCAGGCTCGCCGGCCTGAAGCAGGTTCCCGTCGTCCACTACGGAGGCGAGCGCCCCCGGCAGGTGTCCCTGGTCGAGAACTTCCACCGCGAGGATCTCGACCTGATCGACGCCGCCCGGGGCCTGAAGGCGATCACCGAGGAGCTGGGGCTGAACAAGTCGCAGCTCGCCGAGCAGGTCGATATGTCGGTCACCTGGGTGAGCGAGAGGCTGCGGCTGCTGGACCTCCCCGAGGGCGCCCAGGAGCTGGTCGCCGCCGGGGTCGTCCCGGTGGAGGCCGAGCGGGTGCTGCGCAAGGTCGCCGCGGTCTCCCCGCGGGTGGCGGAGTGCGTATGCGTCATGGCGAGGCGCCGCGACGTCGCACCCTCGGAATTCCTGCGCGTCTTCGACCAGCTCCTGCGGCTGACCTGCGAGGGTCGCTTCACCGAGAAGCCGACGATGATCGACGTGCGGCGGGTGACGGTCGGCAAGGTGATCGCCGACCGCACCGAGCGCGAGGAGCTGGTCGAGCGGGTGAACGGCCTGAATCCATACCTCGTCTCCGAGGACCCGCAGGTGCGGCTGGGCGAACCCGAGGCCGACGCCGCCCGGGCGGCCGGGTGCCTGATCGAGCACGAGGTCGACAACGGCGACTTCGTCTCGGTGTCGGCGTACATTACCGACCCCGAGATGGCGGCAGACCTGCTGCGCCGTGCGGTGGACCGCAAGGAGGCCGAGGTGAAAAGACGCGCCGAGGAAGAGGCCGCCTGGCGCTCGCGCAACGGACAGTTGACGGGCACGCCGGACGAGCAGAAGGAGCAGCGCAGGACCCAGCGCGAGCAGGCCAAGGCCGACGCGGCCGCGGCGCGCAAGTTCAACGACGAGCTGGGCCGCAACCTGATCTCCCGTCGGGGCAAAGGCACTCGCAGAGAACACGGTCTCGCCCGCGCCAAGGCGATCGCCGCGGTCCTCCTCGCCGACAACCCCGACCTGGCCGCCGCCGGGCTGCGCCTCGTCCTCTCCCAGCTGCAGGAGGTGGAGGTCAAGCACCTGAAGTCGGGGGCGAGGCGCGAGAAGGTCTCCTACGGCGACCGCGAGCAGTGCCTCGCCTACCTCACCCTCGCCAACCGGATCGAGGAAGCGAGGACGGAAGCTGAGGTTAACGAGCTGCTCGCCGACGCCCTGATCGCAGGACTCCTCGCCGACCAGGCCGAGTTGCCGCGGACCAATCGGGTGCCGCTCGGGCTCCGTGCCGACGCCGAGGTGGCGAAGCTCCTCGCCGCCGGCATCAAGGCGGTGAAGCCCGATCGCCGGGCGAAGAAGGCGTAGCCGAAAAGGGTCCGCTGGGGCGGACCCCTTTTCCCTGAGTCTCGACCGAACGTGGGTCGACGCTCAACTACGTCAGAACCCACCCCGCCACACCTCTTGTCGTCGGTGAGGCGTACCATCGGCTGCCGTGAGTGAGATCGGAGAGGTCGATCCTGGCGGTGATCTGACTGATCTACGCGAGCAGAACCTCCGGCGCCTGCTCTCGGTGCTCCTCGAAGATCGCGACGGTCTGACGCAGTCCGAACTCGTCGACAGGACGAACCTATCCCGGTCGACAGTCTCCAGTCTGACCGCACTCCTCGAGGGCGTCCTGGTCTCAGAGCCTGTCAAAGGAGCCCCTGAACGCGGCAGGCCGGTCTTGGCCTGGCATGTCGATCCCTCGTCGGCGTACTCCATCGGTATCGACATCGGCCGCACCCACGTCACCGTCGTTGCCACTGATGCCTACGGAGATGTCTGCCTCGGTCCGCTCACCGAACCCGTCCAAGGAATCCTCAAGCGGCCTCATCACGTCCTGGGCGTGGTCGCCGAAATGCTCCAACGCCTCGTCGACCACAACGAGATCTTCTGCGACCACATCGCGGCGGTCACGATCGGCCTCCCCGGACCGGTCGAGGTCACGGCCGGAACGATGAACGACGCCGCCGCACCTGCCTGGTCCGGCCTCGACGTTCGCGAGGAGGTTCGCAAGCGCTGGCCGCGTTCTCCTGTGCCTCATCTGCTTGCCGACAACGACGCCAACCTCGGTGCCATCGCGGAGCACCGGTCGGGAGCTGGCATCGGCGCGCAGAGCGCTCTCTTTATTAAGTGGTCCTCCGGCATAGGCGGAGGCCTGATACTCAACGGCTGGCTCTGGCACGGCAGTACGGGCGTCGCCGGCGAGATCGGTCATCTCCCGGTTCAGGTGACCCCGGTGGAGGCCGCGTCCCTGCGGCTCGATCCCGACCCTTCGACCTGGCCGCGGTGCGTCCGTTGCGGTCAGTCTCACTGTCTTGAGCTCCTCGCCGGCGGCCAGACGGTCGCCGCGGCGACCCGGCACCCCGACTTCGACGCCGTCATCGAAGCCGTTCTTCAACCGAGACAGGCCGACGACCCGCATGAAAGAGAGGTCCGGGAGGTTCTGGAAGTCGCGGCCCGACTCATCGGCCGCGCGGTCGGGCCTACTCTCACCCTGCTCGATGTCGAAAGGGTGATCATCGGAGGGATCGCGGGACAGCCAGGCCTTTACCCATTGCTGGCGGAAGCCTTCGCCGACGGATTGTCCGAGACCGGGATGACACAGGCGCTCGCCGATGCCTCCCTGGAGATCGGCGCGCTCGGCAGGGTCGCGCCTGTCGAGGGTGCTGCACTGGCCGGTTTCGACTGGTTCGGCGTCACTTACCTGCTGGAGGCGGCCGAGGCTGCGCGAGAGGCCGATCTCGCACACGTCTCCTAATTTTTCCGAACTCTGTCCCAGAGCGTGTAACCAGCAGCCCGAAGCGGTTTAGAGGCCTTCGGATGGGTTTCGACGCAGCGATGTCGGCTCCCGGCAGTGCCGCGCGAACCCAGTTGGCTCAGAGGATCGGGTTCGGGGATGGAACAGGAGCAGGATGCAAAGAAGGGGTTACGAGGACTAGTCGTCCGGGTGCTCGTCTGGGCCGCGCCCTTCGTCGGCATGAGCGTCCTGAAGATGCTCCAGGTTCTTACACCGACTGGTCTCGGACGGGTCGGTGGCATCGTGATGTTCGCCGCCGGACAGGCCCTCGGAGGACGCTCGATCGTCCATCTGAAGAGTCACTACCGGGACTGGCCGCTCTCTGCCGATTGGACCCCCAAGTGCCGCAGGAGGCTCCGCCGGATCTTCGTCGCCGACCTGCTCGTCGTCCTGGGGTGCTCCGCGGCCGGCGTCTACTTCTGTCTCTCGCCCGACAACGCCCTCGAGCTCCCAGTCTTCGCCATCATTTCCACCGCCGTCCTGATCCTCGGGATCGTGACCATCAAACTCCTCGACCATGGTGGTCCTCCGCGAGGTTGCGAGGTCGTCGGTTGGTGTCGCATAGTGAAAGCACTCCGCGCCGCCGCGGAGGTCGCCGGGTCGATACCAGGGGTCACCGCGATAGACAAGAAGCTTTGGGACGACAAGACCGAGCTCAGGACTCTTAGTGGCCTCATCGTCGTCGTCTGGCTTGTCCTTCTGGCCTCGGCCGGTGCCCAAGCCGTCCCGTTGGCGCCTTCGGTAATCAAGGATCTGAATGCCGGGACACCCAAGGCCACCACCACCTCCGGTATCCACATCGCCGGGACCCTCGGTCCGAAGTCGAAACTCCGTGCTGAACGACGAGTCTCCGCCGCCGCCGTACAACCACCGACCGCCGAAGAGCTCTGCGGCCCGCACGCAGTGCCGGGAGCGGGGGCCCCGAAGCTCGAGGCCAAGGCGATCAACAAGGTTTGGGCTCGCCTCGGTCAGCCGGCCACCGGCTGCTCGACCAAGGCGCGCCGGGTGCCTGGCACGAAAAGCACCTTCGTCGTCCCGGGATACTGCGGTCGTCAGTTCTGGAGCCTCGGCGTCGTCTCCCCCGAAGGGGCATCGGTCCTGCTCGAACAGAGCGCTCGCGTGGCAAGGCACCTGCTCGCGAAGGGGACGTTTCGTTTCGCCTCCAAACGCCACGATCTCGGGAGGGGCGATTTCTACGTCCTCGATGCCGCACGGGGCAACTATGTCCTGGTTCGCGAACAGAAGACCGACGGAAGGGGCGGTCTGGAAGAACGCGTCCTCAGTTGCCTCGAAGTTGAACCGGCCAAGGAGCGCTACGTGGTCCTCCCGCCCGCGATGGCCGCCCTGTGGCTCCGGTTGGAGGCCAAACTCGAAGAACCTCTATGGCCTACGGTCGACCTCTCCCACCCCGATTCCAACGACTCCTATTTCACCTTTCAGCGAGGGAGCGACGATCCGACGACCGTGGCGACCGGCGTATGCAGCGCCCCAGGCGACTGCCAACTTCTCGCCGACGGTCTCGACTGGCACGGCCCGGCATCGCCGGTCAAGCGTGCGGTGACCGTGTCCCGAATCATCCATCCCTACGGCGATAGATCGGGCTGACCTGACCAGCCGCGGCCTCGATCTTATTCGCAGCCTGTTTGAAAATCGCTGGAGAAGCAGTTCCAGCTCTTGAGCCGGTCGACCCGGCCACCGATTAGCAGGGCCTCCTCCGTCAGGGCCTCGCCCTTCCTCCTCCCGCCCTCTGTCGGCCGGGTATGACCGACTCACAGCCACACACGACGAATCCGCCCACAGCGACGCAGCTCCGCTACCTGCGCGACCTCGCGCTGCGTACGGGCCAGAGCTTCGCCTACCCGAGAACCGCCGCCGAGGCGACCGCGAGATCGACCGCCTGAAGAAGTTGCGGCGTACCCCGGCCGACGACCGGCGGCGCGCTCTCATGCGATCTGCGGGCTATGGGCACGGCTGGTTTCGAACCAGCGACCTCTCGCGTGTGAAGCGAGCGCTCTCCCACTGAGCTACGCGCCCGGGCGGAGCAGTTTACGCCGCTTCGGCTTGGCGGGGCGTCCAGGGATCTCGTGCCTGGGGGTGGACGGGTCGTTCGGATACCCGTCCAGAAAATTAGGTATCGAGGTTGGGAATTTTAAGTAACTGGTAGAGGGGTTGCGGAAGAAGAGTCGTGCGTTCTAACGACCAAGTTGGGAAAGGAGCATCGTGTTCACCACGCTCAGGACTCGTATTCGGCGGACCTTTCTGCTCGGGTGCGCATCGGGAGCGGCCCTGCTGATCCTCGCTGTCGGGCAAGCGTCTGCCGCCGTCTATCCGAACGGAGGCAGCAGCTTTTCCGGGGGCGCGGAAGGGTGGAAGGTCGCTTCCGCGGAATGCAAACTGTTGGGCCTGCTCGAAGTGCTCTGCGGCACCGAAGGGTCGGGCTACGATGGGACGGCAGGCGCGCCGGCGGGATCGTTCGCGAACAAAGCGCAGATCCCGGTCAGCGCCCTGAGCCTGTTCAAAGCCGGCTTCCTCGACGAATCGCCGGCCTTCACGGCGGCGGGCGGCGGTGGGGGCACGCTGAGCCTTTCACGCCAGTTCGTCCCCGGCGGCCTGGTCTCGCTGACGCCGACGTTCACCTACTCGGCCTATCTGGTCGACAAGTCGACCAACACGAGACAGAAAGCGATCACCGAGACGATCACGGCGGAAGCGCCGTTCGCCACCAAGAGCGGCGGCGTCTCGTTGACCGCGGGCGACAGCTACGCGGTCCAGATCGAAGCCTCGACCAGCGCCTCGAGCGTGCTCGGGCTGCTGACCGAAACGGTGAGCCGCTTCGACAACGTCTCGGTCACCGGTCCCAACGGCAACGGCGGCAACTCCGGCGAGCCGGGCGGCCCGGGCGGCGGCGGCGAGGGCAACAACGGAGGCAACGGCAACGGCGGCGCCGGCGGCGTGTCCGCGGCGCGGCTGGAAAGCCTGCTCCGGTCCGGCCTGATCGGCCCGGCGGTGCTGAAGGGCAACAAGCTCACGGTCAAGGCCAAGTGCCCGGCCAAGCTGAAGGCCACCTGCACGCTCGCCATCACCGGCATGCTGGGCAAGAAGAAGCCCGCCACGACGGCGCGCCGGGCCAGGGTCAAGAAGGCGAAGACGAAGCGCTTCGCGCTCAAGGTCAAGCCCGCCGCGCTGAAGAAGGTGCGGAAGAAGTCGAAGCTCCTGTTCAAGGAGCGGGCCAGGGTCGGCAGGTCCAAGGCGACCGTCTACAAGAGGCTGAAGCTGGTCCGCAAGTAGGACCGGGCGGCAGCTCAGCCCGCGGGCTGGACGACGGGCTCTTCTCCGAGCGGAGGGGAGCCCGCGTCCGGGCCCACCTCGACGTGCGGCTCGCGGTCGGCCTCCTCGTGGCGCCGCAGGGCCAGCCCGACGAAGGGGAAGACCAGGGTCGAGAGCATCGCCGCGCCGACCAGCCCGGCCGCGGTCGAGGCCCGCATGTGCCCGGTCTCGGTGGCCAGGGTGGTGATCGCCACCACCAGCGGCAGCTCGGTGGCGCTGTAGAAGGCGAGGGCGGCGCGGTCGCGCGTCCCCAGCACGCCGCGGTAGAGCAGCAGCGCGGGCGCCCCGCGGACGATCAGGAAGAGGGCGAAGAACATCGCCAGCTTGGCGAGCGCCCCGGCCGAGCCGAGCGCCGCGAGGTCGAACTCGATCCCGCTGACGACGAAGAAGAAGGGCACGAAGAAGCCGAAGCCGACCGCGGTCAGCTTCGACTCGAAGACGCGCAGCTCGTGCCCCTGCAGGGCCAGCCGCACGATCATCCCGGCGACGAAGCCGCCGAGCAGGAGGTCGAGGCCGAGCTTCGACGCCAGGAAGACGAGGCCGAAGACGAGCACCACGGTGAGGCGCACGGCGAGCTGGCTGGAGGCCTCGAAGGTGCGCTCGAGCAGCGGCCAGCCGCGCCAGGCCCAGCGCATCGAGCCGAGCGCCAGGATCAGCGCCAGGGCGATGAAGGCGAGCAGGATCAGCGACTCGTGCAGGGCGCTGTCGGTCGAGAGCACCAGCGTCACCAGGAGGATCGGCCCGAACTCGCCCGCCCCGCCCGCCGCCAGCAGGAAGGTGCCGAAGCGGGTCTTCAGCTCGCCGTTGTCGCGCAGGATCGGGATCAGCGTGCCGATCGCGGTGGTCGCCATCGCCGAGCCGGTGTAGAGGAAGGAGACGACGACGCCGGCCGCCGCGAGCAGGCCGCCGAGCCCGTAGGCGAGCGCCACCGAGAGCAGCCAGCCCCAGGCGCCGAGCTTCATCGGCTTGCCCTTGATCCGGTGGAAGTCGATCTCGTAGCCGGCGAAGAAGAAGAGCATCCCGAGCCCGAGGTTGGAGAAGAATTCGATGAAGCCGTCGGAGTGGGCGAGGCCGAAGACGTGCGGGCCGATCACGATCCCGAGCAGCAGCTCGATCACCACGACCGGCGGCGCGAGGCGCCTCGGGACGATCGCCACGGTGATCGCGGCGGCCGCCGCGACGACGACGATGGCGAAGAAGGATGCGGTGTCGACGTCGATCAAGGCGGCGCGATCCTATGGCGGCAGGGTAAGCTTGTAAATGGACCGTGCTAGGCGGGGAATCAGCGGTGCCCTATAACCCGCAATCCGCTCTAGCGGGGCCGACTACCGTTCCGAGGGACTGACCGTCGGGGTCAGTGCGTCGCGGCGGCGTTGACGGCCGGGTCCCGCGCGACGTGGGCACGCGAACCAGGTCAGGTCCGGAAGGAAGCAGCCTTAAGCGGATGCCGCGGGTGCCGCGGGGAAGCCCGGCCCGAGCCATAAGCGACGGACACGCCCGGTGACCAGATCTCGAAGGCGGGTGCACGGTCCATTTTTTAGACTGCCGCGATGATGGATGAGCGCTGGATCCGTTCCCTCCACGTCGAGTCGATGCGCCACGCCGACCTCCACCGGGAACGCGAGGCGCACGTCCTCTTCCAGGCGTCGACGATCGGCGCCCTGCTGGAGGGCTCCTTCGACGGCGACCTGACCTTCGCCGAGCTGGCCGAGCACGGCGACCTCGGGCTGGGGACGCTGAACGGCCTCGACGGGGAGATGATCGCGATCGACGGCGAGTTCCTGCGCGCCGACGTCGACGGCGACGTGACCCCGGTCGCGCCGGAGGAGCGGACGCCGTTCGCGGTGGTGACCGAGTTCGAACCGACGGTCGAGGGGGAGATCGCGGCCGGGCTCGACCACGAGTCGATCCTCGCCGCGCTCGACTCGATGGCGCGGCACGGGACCTCCTCCTTCGCGGTGCGCCTCGACGGTCGCTTCGCCTCGGTGCGGGCGCGCTCGGTGCCGCGCCAGGCCGCGCCCTACCGGGCGCTGGCCGAGGTGGTCGCCGACCAGCACGTCTTCGAGCTGATCGACGTCGAGGGCTCGATGGTCGGCTTCCGCTTCCCCGCCTACATCGAGGGGATCGAGGTGGCCGGGTACCACCTGCACTTCGTCGACCGGGAGCGCCGGCGGGGCGGCCACGTGCTCAGCGCCTGGTCCGGCGGGCCGCTGCGGGTGCGGATCGATCCCAGCGACGACCTCCACGTCGAGCTGCCCCCTGCGGTCGACCTCGCCGACCCGGACCTGGCGGCGGCCAC
>DATJUK010000183.1:0-5357 GCA_035502495.1 Solirubrobacterales bacterium | reverse complement strand
CCTGAGCGCTCCGGCTCGCCGCGCGTTTCTCTAGGCTGCGCGCCATGGAGCTGCCCGTGATCAAGCTGACCGAGAACGCCGTGCTGCCGACCCGCGGCCATCCGGGCGACGCCGGGCTCGACCTCTACTCGACCGAGCCCGCCCACCTCGGCCCCGGCGAGCGCTGGAGCGTCGGCACCGGGATCGCGGTCGAGATCCCCGAGGGGCACGCCGGGCTGGTCATGCCGCGCTCCGGGCTCGCCCGCGAGCACGGGATCGCCCTGGTCAACAGCCCCGGGCTGATCGACGCGGGCTACCGCGGCGAAGTGCGGGTCCTGCTGCTGAACACCGATCCGGCCGAGACCGTGAGGATCGAGGCGGGCGCCCGGATCGCCCAGCTGGTCGTGACCGCGGTGGCAACGCCCGAGCCGGTCGAGGCGACCGCGCTCAGCGAGTCGGCCCGCGGCGACGGCGGCTTCGGCTCCACCGGCCGCTAGCGAGTTCGCAGTTCTGGCCGCTATCCGGCGAGAACTGCGAACGCACGGCTAGACATCGGCGTCGGCGAGGCGGGAGAGGATCCCGACCGCGCGCTCGATCGTCTCGCGATCGCTCTCGGGCAGCTCTTCCAGCGCCTTGACCAGCCAGCCCTCGCGGGCGGCGCGGTCGGCTTCGATCCGCTCGCGACCGGGAACGGTGAGGCTGACCAGGGCGCGGCGGCGGTCGTCGGGGTCGGGATTGCGCTCGACCATGCCCTCGGCCTCGAGGTCGCCGACGGTCTGGGCCATCGACTGGGGTCGCACCCGCATCGCCTGGGCGAGGTCGGAGACGCTGGCCGGGCCCTCGCGGTCGAGGCGGCCGAGCACCCAGGTCTGGGTCAGCGGGAAGAGGTTCTCCGAGCGCAGGCGACGGATGAGTTCGCCTACCGCGATCCGCAGGTCGGCGGCGAGGGGGGCGATGTCGGTCTGCGTCGGCACGGAGCGATCTTAGCGCATATAGACAGGTGAACTGCACAGGTTACCTGTGTATTATGTGGCCATGGTCTCAGCGGCAACCGCCAACGGCGTGGGGGCGTCCCACGACGACAGGTACAAGTGGATCGCCCTCTCGAACACCACCCTGGCGATCCTGCTGGCGACGCTCGACGCCTCGATCACGCTGATCGCGATGCCCGACATCTTCCGCGGCATCCACCTCGACCCGCTGCTGCCCTCGAACAGCTTCTACCTGCTCTGGATGATCCTCGGCTACCTGGTGGTGACCAGCGTGCTGATCGTCAGCCTCGGCCGGCTGGGGGACATGTACGGGCGGGTACGGATCTACAACCTCGGCTTCGTCATCTACACGGTCGCCTCGCTGATGCTGGCGATCGACTGGCTGACCGGGACCAGCGGCGCCCTCTGGCTGGTCGGCTTCCGGATCGTGCAGGGGATCGGCGGCGCCTGCCTGCTCGCCAACTCGGCCGCGATCCTCACCGACGCCTTCCCCACCAACCAGCGCGGCATGGCGCTCGGGATCAACAACATCGTCGGGGTCAGCGGGATGTTCGTCGGCCTCGTGCTGGGCGGCCTGCTGGCGCCGATCGACTGGCGGCTGGTCTTCCTGATCTCGGTCCCGGTCGGGCTCTTCGGCACCGTCTGGGCCTACCTGAAGCTGAAAGAGCTCTCGACCCCGCGGCCGGCGGCGATCGACTGGGCGGGCAACTTCACCTTCGCCCTCGGGCTGATCCTGGCGATGGTCGCGGTCACCTACGGGATCCGGCCCTACGGCGACTCGCCGACCGGGTGGGGGAGCCCCCGCTGCCTGCTGCTGCTGGCGGGCGCCGTCGCCTCGCTGGTCGCCTTCGTGATCGTCGAGCTGCGCGCCGAGGAGCCGATGTTCCGGCTGCCGCTCTTCCGCATCCGCGCCTTCACCTTCGGCACGCTGTCGACCTTCCTCGCCGCCGTCGCCCGCGGCGGGCTGATGTTCATGCTGATCATCTGGCTGCAGGGGATCTGGCTGCCGCTGCACGGCTACGACTACACCGAAGCGCCGCTGCTGGCCGGGATCTACATGCTGCCGCTGACGATCGGGATGCTGATCGCCGGGCCGACCTCGGGCTACCTCTCCGACCGCTTCGGGGCGCGCGGCTTCGCCACCGGGGGGATGATCGCCGCGGCCGCCAGCTTCGCCGCCCTCACCTTCCTGCCGGTCGACTTCTCCTACCCGGTGTTCGCCGCGATCCTCGCCTTCAACGGGATCTCGATGGGGATGTTCGCCTCGCCCAACCGGGCGGCGGTGATGAACAGCCTGCCGCCCGGCGACCGCGGCGCGGGCGGCGGGATGAACCAGACCTTCCAGAACTCGGCCCAGGTGATCTCGATGGGGATCTTCTTCACCCTGCTGATCGTCGGGCTCTCCTCGAGCCTGCCGCACGCGCTGGCGAGCGGCCTGGAAGCGCACGGGGTCGCCGCCGCGAAGGCGCACGAAGTGGGGCAGACGCCGCCGATCTCGGTCCTCTTCGCCGCCTTCCTCGGCTACAACCCGATCGAACACCTGGTCGGCAGCGGCGCCCTGCACGAACTGCCGCAGCATTCGCAGGCGATCCTCACCGGCCACAGCTTCTTCCCCAGCCTGATCTCGGGGCCGTTCAGCGACGGGCTCGACACCGCCTTCGGCTTCGCCATCGTCGCCTGCCTGATCGCCGCCGCCGCGTCGCTGATGCGGGGCGGGCGCTACACCCACACCGAGCCCAGCGAGGCCGGCCGACCCGCCGCGGCGCCACCGCTACGCGAACTGGAGGAGTCACATGCGAGTTAGCTGGCACGGCCAGTCGGCCTTCACCCTGGAGGGGGACGCGGCGAGCGCCTTCGTCGATCCCTGGGGGGACATGTCGGCGGCGGCGTCGCGGGGGATCGAGTGGGGCTATCCGGAGATCGAGTCGCCCGCCGGGGTCGACCTCGTGATCGTCACCCACGAGCACGGCGACCACAACGGGGTGGAGAAGGTCGACGGCGAGCCGACCCTGGTCCGCGCGCTCGCCGGGACCCATGAGTCGCCGCTCGGCGAGGTGGTCGCGATCGCCTCCGAGCACGACGGCGTGGCGGGGACCGAGCGGGGCCCGAACACGATCGTCGTCTTCGAGCTCGACGGGATCCGGGTCGCCCATTTCGGCGACTTCGGCCAGCTGGCGCTGCGCCCCGAGCAGCGGGCGCAGCTGGAGGGGATCGACCTGCTCTTCCTCCCGGTCGGCGGCGGGCCGACGATCGACGGCGCGACCGCGGCCGGGATCGCGCTCGAGCTCGGCGCTTCCTGGGTGGTGCCGATGCACTACCGGACGGCGAAGATCAACTTCCTCGACGACGAGTCGGGTTTCGTCGCGGCGATGCCGGCGACGATCCGCCTCGACTCGGCGACCTTCGACACGGCGGACCTGAAGCGCGCCTCCCAGCCGACCGCCATCGTCCCCGCGACCCCGTAGCCAGAGGGGCGCTCGACCCTGCCCACCTATGGCGCCGGTCGGGTCGACCGCACTTCGGCGCGCGGGGGGTGAGGACGATCGCGCTAGACGCCGGCGGCGGCGCGGGCGCTCGCGTGAGCGGCGCGCTCGAGCTCGTCGGGGAGCGGCTCCAGCCGCGGGCGCTCGCCGTAGCGGCGCTCCAGGGCCAGTTCGATCAGGTGATCGGCGAGCCAGGCGTTCTTCGGCAGCAGCGGCCCGTGCAGGTAGGTGCCGACCAGGTTGTCGCGCCAGACGCCCTCGAGCCCGTCGCCGCCGTTGTTCCCGTGCCCGGCCACGACCCGGCCGAGCGGACGCGCCGCGGGCCCGAGGTAGGTGCGGCCGCCGTGGTTCTCGAACCCGGCCAGCAGCCGCCGCTCGCCGCCCAGCTCGGTCTCGATCGCGATGTTGCCGATCAGCCGCGGGCCGTCCTCCCGCACCGTGCGCAGGTCGGCGAGCCCGAGCCCGGGCAGGGTGTCCTCGCCGAGCTGGTAGCTCTCGCCGAGCAGCTGGTAGCCGCCGCAGACCGCGAGCAGCGCGGCGCCGTCCTCGACCGCCTCGCGCAGCGCCGAGCGCTTGGTCTCGACCATGTCGGCGGCGACGGCCCGCTGGTCGCGGTCCTGGCCGCCGCCGACGTAGAAGAGGTCGTGCTCGGCCGGGTCGACCGACTCGCCCGGCCCGGCGCCGCGCCAGACGAAGGCGATCTTCCGCCATTCGCAGCGCCGCTGCAGGAAGAGGATGTTGCCGCGGTCGGCGTAGATGTTCATCTGCTCCGGATAGAGGCTGAGGACGCGGAGCTCCATCACTCCTCCTCGGCGAGGACGACGACGGTCGAGCCGACGTGATCCGCGGTCGCCTCGATGAAGAGCCGTTCGACCGGGACCAGGCCGACCGCGGCCGCCTCGGCCTCGAGCTCCTCGGCCGTCAGCGTGCAGATCGTCACCTCGTCCGGGGCATCGGTCAGCTCACCCGTCGGCGAGACGCGCTGGCGCAGCCGGCGCACGTGGATGTGCTCCGGTCCGACCACCGCCTCCAGCGGCAGGCTCGAGTAGACCCAGCCGTCGACCTCGCGCACGTCGGGGAGCAGCGGCTCGCCCTCCTCGGGCTCCGGCATGCCCTCGACGATCGCCGCCGCGAGGCGGCCGCCGGGGCGGAGGCCGGCCGCGATCGAGGCGAGGCAGGCGAGGCGCTCGGCCCGGTCGGCGAGCATCTGCAGGAGCTGCATCGGGGCGAGCGCCAGGGCCACCGGCTCGGGCAGCTCGAAGCCGCGCGCGTCGGCCAGGAGCGGGGTGACCGGGAGGCCGGCGGCGCGCTCACGCTGAGCGGCGATCAGCTCCGCGTCGCGGTCGAGGCCGATCACCCGGTGGCCGCGGCGGGCGAGGTGGATCGCCAGCCGCCCGGTGCCGGCGCCGAGCTCCAGGACGGGGTCGCCGCAGCGGTCGGCGAGCCGCTCCCAGACCCGCAGGTCGGCGGCGTAGGCGCCGCACTCGACGTCGTGCCAGATCGCGGCCTCCGAGGTCGAGGCCGAGCCCCCGCCGGCGGGCGCGCTCACCGCCAGAACTCCTTCGCCAGCCCGCGGTCGGCGAGCAGCTTGCGGAGCTCCAGCAGCGCCGTGTAGGTGGGGAGGGCGAAGAGGCGCCCGGTCGAGGCGGCGACGGCGGCGTCGAGCGAGGCCTCGATGTCGGGCTCGACCGCGATCGACTCCTCCGGCCAGCCCGCGTACTTCAGCCGCAGCGCCATCTCCGGCGCCCGGGTCCCGGCGCAGGTGACCCGCCGCACCGCGCCCGCCAGCACCTCGAAGTCCGCGTCCCACACCCACGACACGTCCCGCCCGTCGGCGATCCGATCGTTGAGCGCGATCCACAGGTCGATCCCCCCGTCCCGTCCACCGCCCCCCGCGGTGGGG
>DATJUK010000182.1:0-20685 GCA_035502495.1 Solirubrobacterales bacterium | reverse complement strand
ATGTGCGAACTCATGGCGTGGCGGGCCGCCGGCGCCCTCTCGGCTGTCACTCGCCTGTTCCTCGCCTGTCGCTCGTCCGTTCCTCGTCGGTCCCTCGCCGTCTTCTCGGGACCGGCCCTCCCGGCGGTGGCCTCAGCCTGCCCGGGTCGCCGCCGGGAGGGGCGCGTCTCTGGCTGTCCCGCACCCATCGTTTGCCGTGCTTCCCTCACGCCTCGGCGCAGCCGCCGTGGAACGACCGGGCGGTCGTAGCCCTCAGGGCTGCGGCCGGGGGCGGGAGACGTAGGGGCTGGCGGCGGCGCTGAAGCGCCAGGGCTTCTCGGTCGCTTTGGTGATGCCGATGCGGGGGCTCGTGACCACGGCGGGCGGTTCTCCCTCCGGCGGGAGAAGCTGGAACGGGGGGCGGTCGAGGCGGGAGGCGTTTTGGGCGAGGGTGATGGCCAGGGCCTCGGTCAGCTTGCCGGGGCCGTTGCAGAGGTCGAGGTCGGTGCGGGCGGCGGGGCGGCGGGAGCGCATGGTGTCGGTATGCGCAGTGGGCTCCAGGGCGCGGATCAGGACGGCGGCAGCGTCGCCTTCCGGTTCGCAGACGAAGTTCAGCAGGCTGTGGATGCCGTAGGAGAGGTAGACGTAGGCGTGGCCGGGTGGGCCGAACATGACCTTGGTGCGCTCGGTGAGGCCGACGAAGGAGTGGCTTGCAGGGTCTTCGCGTTCGTAGGCCTCGGTCTCGACGATGGTGCCGCCGACGCCGGCGAAGAAGAGGCGGCAGCCGATCAGGGCCGGCGCCACGTCGTGGACGCTGCGGGCGAAGAAATCGACGCCCAGGCGCCCGTCACCGCGGTCGACCTCGGGTCCGCCATCCGAGACGGAGGACGACCGCGCTCGGGGGCGGCGGGTCAGGCCGGCCCCGCGGCCTCGCGGACGCCGGCCAGCGCCTCCCGCGCCCCTTCGATCTGGGCCGCCAGCGCCTCCGAGCCGGTCCCGCCGGCGATCTGCTTGCGCTCCAGCCAGCTCGCCTGCCGCAGCACCTCGTAGTACTCGTCGCCGAGCACCTCGGAGCGGGCGGCGATCTGCTCGCGGCCGAGACCCGAGAGCGGCACGTCGGCGGCGATCGCGTCGCGGACCAGCTCGCCGACGATCCCGTGGGCCTCGCGGAAGGGCACGCCCTGGCGCACCAGCAGGTCGGCCACCTCGGTCGCCGCCAGCATCTCGTCGGCCGAGGCCTCCGCCAGCCGCTCGCGGTCGAAGGCGATGTCCTCGAGGATCCCGGCGGTCACCTCGAGGCTCGACTCGATCGTCTCGATCGCGTCCCAGAGCGGCTCCTTGTCCTCCTGCATGTCCTTGCCGTAGGTGAGCGGCAGCGCGTGCATCACCCCGAGCAGCGTCTGGTGCGCGGCGGCGACGCGCGGACTCTTCGCCCGCAGCAGCTCGGCCGAGTCGGGGTTCTTCTTCTGCGGCATGATCGAGGAGCCGGAGGAGAAGGCCTCGTCGAGCTCGACGAAGCCGAACTCGCTGCTCGACCAGATCACCAGCTCCGAGCCGAGCCGCGAGAGGTGCATCGCGCAGGTCGCCGCGGCGCTCAGGTAGTCGATGACGAAGTCGCGGTTGGAGGTGCCGTCGAGCGAGTTCGGGGTGATCGCGGCGAAGCCGAGCTCGGCGGCGACGATCTCCCGCGGCAGCGGCCAGTTGACCCCGGCGAGGGCGCCGGAGCCGAGCGGCATCACGCCGGCCGAGTCGGCGGCGAAGGCGAAGCGGCGGGCGTCGCGGGAGAGCATCCAGAAGTAGGCGAGCAGATGGTGGCCGAGGTAGACCGGCTGGGCCCGCTGCAGGTGGGTGTAGCCGGGCATCGCCCAGTCGCGGTGGGTCTGGGCGAGGCCGAGCAGCCGCTCCATCGCCGCCGCGCAGAGGCGCATCGCCCGCCGCGAGGCCGCCCCGACCACCATCGCGACGTCGGTCGCGACCTGGTCGTTGCGCGAGCGACCGGTGTGGAGCTTGCCAGCGAGGGCGCCGATCTCCTCGCCGAGCAGCCGCTCGATCGCCATGTGGATGTCCTCGTCGGCCGGCTCGAACTCGAAGCCGGGCGCCTCGATCCGCGCCTGCACCCGGTCGAGCCCGGCGGCGATCTCCTCCGCCTCCGCCTCGGTCAGGACGCCCACCCGGACCAGCCCGCGGGCGTGGGCCTGCGACTGGAGGATGTCGTAGGGAGCCAGCTGCCAGTCGAAGGGCAGCGAGCGGTTCATCCGCCAGAAGCGGGGGTCGGGATCTTTGCGGAAGCGCGCCGGCGCCTCGCCGTCGCCCTCGTTGCCTGGGAAGCGGGCCATCGCGGGCAGCCTATCCGCGCCGCGAGGCGTCGACGGCGGCGGCCAGCTCGGTGGCGACGCGCTCGATCTGCGCCTCCCCCAGCCCGGGGAAGAACGGCAGCGCCAACGAGTGCGCCGAGGCCGCCTCGGCGACCGGGAACTGGCCCTCGCGATAGCCGAGCTCGGCGAGGTGCGGGAAGCGGTGGACGCTCGGCAGGTAGGACTTGGAGTCGATGCCGCGCTCGCGCAGGGCTCGGATCACCGCGTCGCGATCGACCTCGTCGGCGAGCCGGACCACGTAGACGAACCAGCTGCGGACCTCGCGGCCGCGGGCGGCGAGCGGCGCCTCCACCCCGGGCACGCCGGCGAGCCGCTCGCCGTAGGCGGCGGCCACGGCCGCGCGGCGCTCCAGCAGCGCGGGCAGCTTCTCCACCTGCGCCAGCCCGATCGCGGCGCTGACGTCGGCGAGCCGGTAGTTGAAGCCGAGCCGGTCGTGGTCGAGCCAGCCCATGTCGACGGCGCGGCCCTGGTTGCGCTCGCTGCGCAGGCGCGCCGCCGCGCCCGCGTCGGTGGGGACGATCATCCCCCCCTCCCCCGTCGTCATCTGCTTGTTGGCGTAGAAGGCGAAGGTGGCGAAGTTGCCGCGGGTCCCGACCATGCGGCCCTCCGAGTCGATCGCCCCGAGCGCCTCGCAGGAGTCCTCCAGCACCCCGAGCCCGTGCTTCGCCGCCAGCGCCTCCAGCTCCGGCCAGGCCGCGGGCCAGCCGAAGATGTCGATCGGCAGGAGGCCGCGCGTGCGCTCGGTGACGGCCGCCGCGGCGGCGTCGGGGTCGAGGTCCAGGGTCACCGGGTCGACGTCGACGAAGACCGGCCTCGCCCCCTCGTAGAGCAGGCAGTTGGCCGAGGCGACGAAGGTGAAGGGGCTGGTGATGACCTCGTCCCCCGGCCCCCAGCCGAGCTGGCGCACGCCGAGGTGGAGCGCCGCGGTGCCGCTAGACACCGCGACCGCGTCCTCGACCCCGAGGAAGTCGGCGAAGGCGCGCTCGAAGCGCTCCCCCATCGGCCCCAGCGAGAGCCGGCCCGAGCGCAGCACCTCGAGCACCAGCTCCTCCTCGCGGGCGCCGAGCTGCGGCCCCGACAGCGGGATCGGCTCGAACTCGCTCACCGCGCCGCCGCCCTCACTGGAACGCGTACTCCAGCGAGTCGACCAGCGCCTGCCAGGAGGCCTCGATCACGTTCCCGGACACGCCCGTCGTCCCCCACTCGCGCTCGCCGTCGGCGGAGTCGAGCAGGACGCGGGTCACCGCGTCGGTGCCCCGATCCTGGTCGAGGATCCGCACCTTGTAGTTGGTCAGCTCGATGTCGGCCAGGTGGGGATGGCGGCTGGTGATCGCCTGGCGCAGGGCCTTGTCGAGGGCGCTCACCGGCCCGTTGCCCTCGGCGATCTCGACGTAGCGCTCGCCGTCCACGCGCACCTTCACCGTGGCCTCGGTTTCGACCTCGCCGTCGCCGCGCCGCTGGGTCACGACCCGGTAGCTCTCCAGCTCGAACAGCGGTTTGTAGGCGCCCGCCTCGCCCCGCAGCAACAGCTCGAAGGAGGCCGGGGCCGCCTCGTAGTGGTAGCCGCGGTGCTCGCGCTCCTTCAGCACCTCGATCGCCCGCGAGGCGCCCTCGTCGTCGATCTCGATCCCGGCGGCGCGCGCCTGGTCGCGGATCGTCGCCTTGCCGGAGAGCTCGGAGGGCAGGATCGCCCGTTCGTTGCCGACCGCGGCGGGCTCGATGTGCTCGTAGGAGCGCGCCTCGGCCTCGATCCCGGCGACGTGGATGCCGCCCTTGTGGGCGAAGGCGTTGCGACCGACGTAGGGGGCGTTCGGGTTCGGCGTCAGGTTGCAGAGCTCGTCGATGTAGTGGACGGTCTCGGTCAGCGCCTCCAGCTTCTCCGCCGGCACCACCTCGAAGCCCATCTTCAGCTGCAGCGCGGGCAGGATCGTGGTCAGGTTGGCGTTGCCGCAGCGCTCGCCGTAGCCGTTCACGGTCCCCTGCACCATCCGCGCCCCGGCGTTCACCGCGGCGAGGCTGTTGGCGACCCCGCAGCCCGCGTCGTCATGGGCGTGGATGCCGATTTCGGCGCGGCCGCCGAAGCGCGCCACGCTGACCTCGGTCGCCGCCGCGATCTGGTCCGGCAGGCCGGCCCCGTTGGTGTCGCAGAGGGTGACGTTCTCGGCCCCGGCGTCGATCGCCGCCTCGAGGCAGGAGAGCGCGTACCCGGGGTCCTCGCGGTAGGCGTCGAAGAAGTGCTCGGCGTCGTAGACGACCCGCTTGCCGCGCTCGCGGCAGAAGGCGACCGACTCGGCGATCATCGCCAGGTTCTCCTCGCGCGAGACCTTGGTCACCTTCTCCAGGTGCAGGCCCCAGGTCTTGCCGACCAGGGTGAGGACGGGGGCGAAGGAGGCGGTCAGGGTGAGCAGCGCCGGGTCTTCGGCCGCCTCCACCCCGCGCCGGCGGGTCATCCCGAAGCCGCAGACCACGGCCCGCTCCAGCGGCAGCTCGGCCAGCGCGGCGAAGAGCTCCTCTTCCTTCGGGTTCGAGCTCGGGAAGCCGGCCTCGATCATCTGCACGCCGAGCTTGTCCAGCGCCTGCACCACGCGCTGCTTCTCGGACGCCGAGAGCGACATCCCCTCGCCCTGCATGCCGTCCCGCAGGGTCGTGTCGTAGAGCTTCACCTGTTCCATCTGAAGTACTGCCTTTCGAGTCGGAGAGATCGTGGGCCGAGGCCCGGGCGGGCCCAGGGGGCCCGGCGCGCGCGGCCGCGGCCGCGCCTGCCGCTAGGCGGCAGGGGTAATTCGCCCGATCGTCTCGTCGGTCGACTCGATCTCCTCGGCGCCGATCGCGGCGCCGTCGCGGCCGTCGCCCGACCCGTCGGCGGGGACGTCGACGAAGTCGAGCCACTCGAGGTACTCCTCGGCGCGCCCGTGCAGGGCGTCGACGAATTTCGCCTGCACGTGGCGGGTGACCTCGCCGGGGCCGCCGATGTCGTGGTCGTCGACCTCCCGGACCGGGACCATCTCGGCCGCGGTGCCGGTCATGAAGACCTCCTCGGCGAGGTAGAGCTCCGCCCGGGCGATGTCGCGCTCGACCACCGTGTAGCCGAGGTCGCGGGCGATCTGGATCACCGACTTGCGATTGATCCCGTCGAGGATCGAGGCGGTGTGCGGCGGGGTGAGGATCTCCCCGTCGCGGACCACGAAGATGTTCTCGCCCGAACCCTCGCAGACGAAGCCGCGCTCGTCGAGCAGGATCGCCTCGTCGTAGCCGGCGTTGGCCGACTCGGTCTTGGCGAGGATCGAGTTGAGGTAGCTGCCCGACGCCTTGGCGTGCGGGATCGCCCCCGCCGGGCTGATCCGGCGCCAGCTCGAGACCTTGGCGCGGATGCCCCGCCCGGCGCTCTCGTCGCCGAGATAGGCGCCCCAGGGCCAGGTGGCGATGATCACGTCGACCGGGGCCGAGTTGGCGTAGAGGCCCATCTCGCCGTAGCCGCGGAAGGCGAGCGGCCGGATGTAGCAGGAGGCCTGCTTGTTGCGCCGCATCAGCTCGTGGGTGGCGAGGCGCAGCTCCTCGGCCGAGAAGGGCAATTGCAGGTAATAGAGCTCGGCCGACTTCTGCAGCCGGTCGAAGTGCTCCTTGGCGCGGAAGATCGCCGGGCCGCGCTCGGTCTCGTAGGCGCGGATCCCCTCGAAGACGCCGGTCCCGTAGTGCAGGCCGTGCGTGAGCACGTGCACCTTGGCGTCGTCCCAGGGGACGAATTCGCCGTTCTTCCAAATCAAATCGCAGGCGTCCATGTTGGGGGGATTATGCCCGATGGATCGAAGGGGTTGAAACCAAGTGAGTCGAATGACGGTTGAAACCCGTAAAGGAGGAAGCAGGATGAAGCGATTTCGTCCCCGGCTGACCTACGCGAACGTGATCGCGTCGTTGGCCCTGTTCGTCGCCCTGGGCGGCTCGGCGGTGGCCGCCGGACTGGCCAAGAACAGCGTCGGCCCGAAGCAGCTGAAGAAGGGCGCGGTGACGGCGCCGAAACTGGCCAAGCAGGCCGTGGTCAGCGGCAAGATCGCGCCCAAGGCGGTGACCGCCGGCAAGCTCGGCCCGAACGCGGTGCTGCCGGGGAACCTCGGCGCCGGGATCATCGACGGCTCGAAGATCGCGGCGAGCGCGGTGACGGCGGAAAAGATCAAGAACAACGTCGTCACCACGAACAAGATCACCAACGCCGCGGTGACCAGCCAGAAACTCGCCGCGAGCGCCGTTGCGAGCGGCAACATCGCCACCGGCGCGGTGACCAAGGAAAAGATCGCCGCGGGCGTGCTCGGCAACGTCGAAAACCTGAAGACGAGCCAGACCGAGCGGGGCGTGTTCAACCTCGGCGGCACCAAGGCCGAAGGCGACGAAGCGAGCGCGTTCGGCGCGGTCAGCTTCCAGCAGATCCTGGCGGCCAACCCGGCCTCGGTCCAGGTCGTGCAGAAAGGCGCCACGATCCCCGGCGTGTGCGCGGGCCTCGGCGCCGGCAACACCACCCCGGAAGCCGCCGCGGGCGTCGTCTGCCTGTACCTGACCACGGAAACCAACCTCGAAGGCGTCGGGCCCGCCGCGGTGACGGCGCAGGGCAGCCGCCTCGGCGTGACCCTGGCCGCCAAAGGCCTGAAAACCGGCAAAGGCGAATTCGTCGCCTCCGGCGTCTGGGCGGTGACCGCGCCTTAGTCGTCGCGCAGCGCCTCGAGCACCGCGGCGGTCATCTCCGCGGTGCCGACCTCGACCTGGGACGGCACGTCCACCATCGGCGGTGGGACGGTCGTCCCGGCGAGGTCGGGGGTGCGCAGGCCCTGCTCGAGGACGGCGTCGACCGCCGCCTCGATCCGCGCCGCCTCGTCGGGGCGACCGAGGCCGTGGCGCAGCATCATCGCCGCCGAGAGGAAGGTGGCGAGCGGGTTGGCGATGCCTTTGCCGGCGATGTCGGGGGCGGAGCCGTGGACCGGCTCGAAGAGGCCGGGGTCACCGGCGGCGCCGAGGCTGGCGCTCGGCAGCATGCCGAGGCTGCCGGTGAGCATCGCCGCCTCGTCGCTGAGGATGTCGCCGAAGAGGTTCTCGGCGACGATCACGTCGAAGTCGGCAGGGCGGCTGACCAGCTGCATCGCCGCGTTGTCGACCAGCAGGTGGTCGAGGGTGACGTCCGCGTAGTCGGGGGCGACGCGGCTGACCACCTCGCGCCAGAGGCGTGAGGTCTCCATCACGTTCGCCTTGTCGATCGAGGTGACCTTCGGCTTGGCTCCCGAACCCTCGGCGCGCCGGCGGGCGGCCTCGAAGGCGGCGCGGGCGATCCGCTCGATTTCCGACGCGTCGTACTCGCAGGTGTCGAAGGCGGCGTCGCCGTCGCGGCCCGACTTGCCGAAGTAGATGCCGCCGGTGAGCTCGCGGACGACCAGCAGATCGGTGCCGGAGATGCGGTCTTCGCGCAAGGGGCTGGCGCCCATCAGCGCCGGGCTCGGGCGCACCGGGCGCAGGTTGGCGTAGAGGCCCATCCCTTTGCGCAGGCCGAGCAGGCCCTGCTCGGGGCGCGGGTCGTCGGGGTTGGTGGTGTCCCATCTCGGGCCGCCGACCGCGCCGAGGAGCACCGCGTCGGCGGCCTTGCACGCCTCCAGCACCTCGTCGGTGAGGGCGACCCCGTGCGCGTCGATCGAGCAGCCGCCCATCAGGCGCTCGTCGTAGCTGAACTCCCCCAGCGAGTCGAGGACCTCGCGGGCGGCGTCGACGATCTCGGGCCCGATCCCGTCCCCCGGCAAAACGACGATGTTCGGCACGTCAGCCATCGGGCGCGGACTCTACCCGAGGTCGACGGGCCGAAAACTCAAGCCCTTCTGGAGTTTTCGGCCCGTCGACATGGTCAGGCGGCGGTGGCTTCGATGTTGAGGCGGACGTAGTCGAGGCGCAGAGGGTCGGCCTGGGTGGCGAGGACATCGGCGACGAAGCGGTCCTGGAGGTCCTCCGGCAGCTCGGCGACGTAGGGGCCGAGGCAGACGGTCTTCGCGTAGGCGGCGGGCTCCGGCGGGTCGACCGGCCAGGGCTCGAGCCGGCAGCTCACGTCGGTGAAGCCGGCGGCCCGCAGGCGCGCTTCGGTCTCCTCCGGCCCGGCGTAGTTCCAGATCTTCTCGACGCCGCCGAGGTGCTCGGCGTAGGGCTCGCGCCGCGCCACCTCCTCGCCGGCGAGGCGGAAGGACTCGATGTTGCCCTCGCCCCCGCACTGGGCGGCGAAGCGGCCGCCCGCGCGCACCGCCGCCCGCATCCGCGCGAACAGGGCGTCGTGGTCGAGCACCCAGTGGAAGACCGCGGTCGAGAAGATCGCGTCGACCGGCTCCTCCAGCTCCAGCTTGGTCAGGTCGGAGACGATCGCGGTGTCCTGCGGGCGCAGCACCTCCCGCACCTTCGCCACCATCGAGGGCGAGCCGTCGACGGCGACCACCCGCCCCGCCGGGATCCGCTCGATCAGGATCGAGGTGGTGCGGCCGGAGCCGCAGCCCGCGTCGAGGACGGTCTCGTCGCCCGCGAGGCTCAGCCGGTCGAGGACGGCCCGCGCCCACTCCTCGTGCGGGAGAGCGACGCGGCGGTAGGTGCCTGCGTCCCAGTCGCGGGTGGTCGATCCGGCCATCGGCTCCGCCTCCGGTCCCTCGTCAGATGCTCGTCGTCAGCGGGCCCAGCGCGCGGCCCGAGCTCTCGTACTCGTCGATCGCGCCGACGTTCTGCAGCGTGATCCCGATGTCGTCGAGCCCGTTCAGCAGCCGGTGCTTGACGTCCGGGTGCACCTCGAACGGGAAGACGCCGGTGGTGCCGCAGTCGATCGTCTCGTCGTCGACGTCGATCCGCGCCTCGCCGGCGGCGGCGATCTGCCTGCAGTGGGCCTCGTCGACGATCGCCGGCAGGAGGCCGATCTTGGTGCAGTTGGAGTAGAAGATGTCGGCGAAGGAGGGCGCGACTATCGCCTCGAAGCCGAAGTCCTCCAGCGCCCAGGGCGCGTGCTCGCGGGAGGAGCCGCAGCCGAAGTTCCGCCCCGCGACGAGAATCGGGTTCGGCTCCAGCTCGATCTCGCCGTCGCGGATCCAGTCGTAGAAGAGGAACTCGCCGAAGCCGGTCCGCTCGACCCGCTTCAGGAACTGCTTGGGGATGATCTGGTCGGTGTCGACGTCGTTGCGGTCGAGCACCGAGACCTTCCCCTCGATGACGTCAATCGGCCTCATTCTCTAGCTCCAATCTCTGATGTCGACGAAGTGGCCCTCGACCGCCGCGGCGGCGGCCATCTTCGGGCTGACCAGGTGGGTGCGCCCGCCCTTGCCCTGGCGACCCTCGAAGTTGCGGTTCGAGGTCGAGGCGCAGCGCTCCCCTTCGCTCAGGGTGTCGGGGTTCATCCCCAGGCACATCGAGCAGCCCGCCTCGCGCCATTCGAAGCCGGCGCTGCGGAAGACCTCGTCGAGGCCCTCCTCCTCGGCCGCCTTCTTGACCTGCTGGGAGCCGGGGACGACCATCGCCCGCACGGTGCTCGCGACCTTGCGGCCGTCGACCACTTCGGCGGCCTCGCGCAGGTCCTCGATGCGGCTGTTGGTGCAGGAGCCGATGAAGACCCGTTCCGGGGCGACCTCGGTCATCGGCGTGTTCGCCTCCAGGCCCATGTAGGCGAGGGCCCGTTCGGCCGACTCGCGGTCGGCCTGGGTCTCCATCGCCGCCGGGTCGGGGACGGTGTCGGTGACCTGGACGACCATCCCCGGGTTGGTGCCCCAGGTGACCATCGGCGAGATCGCCGCCGCGTCGATGTCGACCTCGGCGTCGAAGGTCGCGCCGTCCTCGGTCGGCAGCTCGCGCCAGCGCGCTTCCGCCGCCTCGAAGTCGGCCGGCGCGCCGGGGCGGCCGCGGACCCACTCGAAGGTGGTCTCGTCGGGGGCGATCATGCCCGCCCGGCCGCCGCCCTCGATCGTCATGTTGCAGATCGTCATCCGGCCTGGCATCGAGAGCGCCGCCACCGCGGGCCCCGCGTACTCGACCGCGTAGCCGGTCATGCCGCCGGTGCCGAGCTTGCCGATCGTCGCCAGGATCAGGTCCTTGGGCGTGACGCCCGCGCCCAGCTCCCCGGCGTAGTTGATCCGCATCGTGCGCGGCACCTTCTGCACCAGGCACTGGGTGGCGAGGACGTGCTCGACCTCGGAGGTGCCGATGCCGAAGGCCAGCGAGCCGAAGGCGCCGTGGGTGGAGGTGTGGCTGTCGCCGCAGACGATCGTCATGCCGGGCTGGGTGACGCCCAGCTCCGGGCCGATCACGTGGACGATCCCCTGGCGGTCGGAGCCGAGGCTGTACACCTTGAGCCCGAACTCCTCGCAGTTGCGCTCCAGCGTTTCGACCTGGACGCGGGAGAGCTCGTCGGCGATCAGCCGCGCCGCCATCGTGCCGTCGGTAGGCGTGTTGTGGTCGGCGGTGGCCAGCGTCTTGTCGGGGCGGCGGACCGGGCGGCCGGCCAGGCGGAGGCCGTCGAAGGCCTGCGGCGAGGTCACCTCGTGGACCAGGTGCAGGTCGATGTAGATCAGCCCCTCGGAGACCTCATGCTGCTCCCAGATCTTCTCGAACATGTTCTTCGGCACTGCTAACTCCTCCTCAGTCCGGCGGCTATGACCGCGATGAAGCGGGTCGGGATGTTTCCTTCGTTCTCGAAGTGGTGCGGGAGATCGGCGTCGAAGGTGACGGAATCCCCCTCCTGAAGCTCGGTGCGGGTGCCCTCGAGGACCAGGGCCAACTCGCCGGCGAGGACGACGGCGGTCTCGCGGCTGCCGGGCTCGTGCATCGGCGGGTCGGCGGCGCCGCCGGTGGTGGCGCCGGGGTCGAGGACGTGCAGGGACACGTCGGCGCGCTGCCCGGGCAGCGGCGGGGTCAGCTCCTCGATCAGGTGGCCGCCGCGGCGGCTGGAGCGGCGCCCGGCGGCGCGGGAGACGGCGACGTGCTGGCCCTCGTCGAGGCGCAGCAGCTGCGACAGCGTCAGCTCGAGGCCGGCGGCGATCTTGGCGGCGACGGCGAGGGTCGGCGACGTCTCCCCGCGCTCGACCTGGGACAGCATCTGGGCGGAGACGCCGGAGCGGTCGGCCAGGTCGCGCAGGGAGAAGGACATCGCCTCGCGCAGGGCGCGGATGCGGGGGCCGACGGCGGTGATCGGGTCGGTTGCCTGGGCTGCCTGGGGCGTTGCGGTTGCCACGATGCGCGTACGTTATCACGGACGGTTGTAAGTCGCAAAGCAGGGCGCCTCCTCCCTTGGTCGCGAACCACAGGCAGTTGGGCCCGCGATCAAGGGAGGAGGCTTCGGAGGTCGGCCGCCAGGGCCAAGGGTTCGGACCGGAGTTGCCCTTCCGTGATGCGGACTACGTGGAAGCTCGTTGCCAGTAATCGCCTGTCACGACGGTGATCCTTCGTCAGACCCCGACGAGTCGCATGCGAGGCGAAGTCGTCGAGCTCACCCACCAGGCGCGCCTGAGGCCAGTAACAGTCGACCTGGAATCGCTCTTCCTCGACGGAGAGCCAGAAGTTCAGGCGTGGACGGGGAATGTGGTGGGCGTCGAGGAATGGGAGGAATAGTTCCTCGAGTGGGCTGCGGACCCTGCCACCGGGGTCATCCTTCAGGCGTTGGAGGCACCTGGCGAGGATCATGGCTCCTCGGTGGCGGGGATGGCGGGCAAGGAGCGTCGGGATCGAGACGGGGCCGTAGAGCTGAAGGTATTCCAGCTCCCTGAGCGCGCTCTCGGCCGCCGCCTCGCCTTTGTCCGCGGCGAGATCGAGGACCGCCCGAGCCGCGGACGTGACCGGAATCTCGTCTCGATTCGTGACCTCGTCGACGGGAAGGGCGCCGAAATGGCGATTGATCGACCCTTGCGAGCGCGATTTCCGCGGCACGGTCACATGCGTCTCCCCCGTCCCCGACCCCCAGATCCCCCACAGCGCCGTCGCCGATCGATGACTGAGCACCGCCCCATCCCCCGAAGCGAGCACCGCGGCCATCCACCGCCCCCTCGGCGTGATCGCCGTATGCCCCACCGCGTACACGCCTCGGTGCAGACGATGGAGGACGCCGCGACGCTCCCAGCCGGCGATCGAATCCTTGCTGAGGCCCAAGCCGTGCAGTTCCTTCGTCCCCACCACTCCGTACTGCCGCCCCGCACGCGCCGCCACAAGCGGCCCCAAGGGAACCGTCTGCAGAAAGTCGTCGTGGGGACGAGTTGGTGCAGACGGTCCTGGCATGGGACCGATCGTGGCTAATCATTCCGCGCGTGTGGCGCGCGGAATGGGGAATCTTTGACGCTTTGAGGTGTCGGAACCGTTACGGGCCGGTGCGCTCGATCAGCGCTTCGGCGGTCGCCGATTCGGCCTCGCGGGTGGCGGCGCCTTCGAGGCTGTTGGACAGGGCCCGCAGGTAGGCGCGGGCGCTGGCCTCGATGATGTCGGTGGCGACGCCGGAGCCGGAGGCCAGGGTGCCGTCGGTGCGGAGCTGGACGGTGACCTCGCCCAGGGCATCGTCGCCGCCGGTCACGCCCTCGACCGTGTATTTGACGAGCTCGCTCTCGACCCCGGTCGCCGCGCGGATCGCCCGGAAGACGGCGTCGATCGGGCCGTCGCCTTCGGTCGCCTCGCCGGTGACGGTCTCCCCGGACGGGAGGACGACGCCGACCTTCGCGGTCGGCTCCTCCCCGCTCGCCGCGGAGACCTCGAAGGAGGCCAGCTCGTGGGCGTCGGCGCGGTCGCGCATCTCGTCAGAGACGATCGCCTCCAGGTCCAGGGCGGTCACCTGCTTCTTGCGGTCGGCGACCTCCTTGAAGGCCTTGAAGGCGGAGTTCAGGGCGCCGCCCTCGACCTTGTAGCCCAGCTGCTCCAGGGCGTCTTTCAGCGCGTGGCGGCCGGAGTGCTTGCCGAGGACCAGGGAGTTCGACTCGAAGCCGACTTCGGTCGCGTCCATGATCTCGAAGGTGGTGCGCTCCTTCAGCACCCCGTCCTGATGGATCCCGGACTCGTGGGCGAAGGCGTTGCGGCCGACGATCGCCTTGTTCGGCTGCACCGGGTAGCCGGTCAGGCGGCTGACCAGGCGGCTGGTGCGGGCGATCTCGCGGCTGTTGATGCCGGTGGTGAAGCCGTGGACGTCCTCGCGGACCTGGAACAGCATCGCGATCTCCTCCAGCGAGCAGTTGCCGGCCCGCTCGCCCAGGCCGTTGATCGCGCACTCGACCTGCCGGCATCCGGCGATCACGCCGGCGTAGGAGTTGGCGACCGCCAGCCCGAGGTCGTCATGACAGTGGACCGAGGTGGTGACCTTGCGCAGATCCGGGACCAGCTCGTAGAAGGTCCGCCACATCGCCGCGTACTCCTCCGGCGTCGCGTAGCCGACCGTGTCGGGAACGTTGATCGTCGTCGCGCCCGCGTCGATCGCGATCTGCAGCACCTCGGCGGTGAACTCGAAGTCCGAGCGACTCGCGTCCATCGGCGAGAACTCGACGTCGTCGCAGTAGGCCTTGGCCATCGTCACCGCCGCCTTGGCCTGCCCCTTGACGTCCTCGCGGTCGGTGCTCATCTGGTACTTGATGTGGATGTCGGAGGTCGAGATGAAGGTGTGGATGCGCGGCCGCGCGGCGTCTTTCACCGCCCCCCAGGCGGCGTCGATGTCGGCTTTGTGGGTGCGGGCCAGCGCGCAGACGACCGGCCCGTCGACCTTGCGGGCGATCGCCTGGACGGCCTCGAAGTCCCCCGGGGAGGCGATCGGGAAGCCGGCCTCGACGATGTCGACGCCGAGCCGCGCCAGCTGCTGGGCGATCTCGACCTTCTCGGCCGCGTTCAGGGAGATGCCGGGCGACTGCTCACCGTCGCGCAGCGTGGTGTCGAAGATCTGGACGCGGTTGGCGTCGGGCGAAGCGGATGCGTCCTGGTTGCTCGGTCCCATGGGACCCCTCCTTCTCTCTAAGTCTGGAATTGCCTTTTGTCTCTCGCGGCTATCGCGCCGCCCAGCGCTATTCCCCCCGAGGGGGGAGGAGAAGGAGAAGCGCGAGGCTGTTCAGCGGAAAGGCCATTTCCACCGCGCAGGGTAGCGCACCGGCGGGCCGGTGTTCTAGCCTGCCGCCCCGTGGAAGGGACGAAGATCAACTGGGCGGCGCTCTTCGCGATGGGCGCAGCGGTCTTCGTGATCGCCAACGACTTCTCGGCGATCAACGTGGCGCTGCCGACGATGGAGGGCGACTTCCACACGAACATCAACACGATCCAGTGGGTGGTGAACGCCTACGCGCTGACCTTCGGGGTGCTGATCGTGACCGGGGGACGGCTCGCCGACATGTTCGGCCGGCGCGTCTCCTTCTTTCTCGGCGCCGGGATCTTCGCCGTGATGTCGGCGGCCGGGGGCGCCGCGCCGACCGAGACCTGGCTGATCGTCACCCGCGCCCTGATGGGGATCGGCGGCGCCCTGATGTGGCCCGCGATCCTCGGCATGACCTACGCGATCCTGCCGGAGGACAAGGCGGGCCTGGCGGGCGGGATCATCATCGGCGCGGCGGGGCTCGGCAACGCGGCCGGACCGCTGATCGGCGGCCTCCTCACCGATCTAGCCAGCTGGCGCTGGATCTTCTTCGTCAACGTGCCGATCGCCGCCTTCGCCGTGGCGGTCGTCTGGTCGAGCGTCCACCTCGCCGACCCCAAGGACGCCGACCATCGCATCGACTACGCCGGGATCACCGCGATCTCGCTCGGGCTCGTCTCGCTGCTCGTCGCCCTCGACCAGGTCGACGACTGGGGCTGGGGCGACCCGCGGGTGATCGCGATGCTGGCGATCGCGGTGCTCGGGGTCGGGGCCTTCCTGCCGCTCGAGCGCCGCGCCGGCCGCCACGCCCTGATCCCCCGCGAAGTGATCTCCAACCGGGACTTCGCCGCCTCCTGCGTGGCGATCCTCTGCATGTCGGCGACCTTCTTCGCGGCGCTCCTCTACCTGCCGCAGTTCATGGAGAAGGAACTCGGCTTCTCGCCCCTGCAGGCCGGCCTCGGCATGCTGCCCGCGCTGGCCACCTTCGCCCTCGTCTCCTTCCTCGCCGGGCCGCTCTACACGCGCCTCGGGGCCAAGCGCCTGGCGGTGATCGGGGCGGGCTGCATGACCGCGTCGGCGATCCTCTTCTCGCTGGTCGGCGCCGGCGCCGGCTACGGCGCCCTGGTGCCGGGGATGGTCGTGCTCGGGATCGGGATCGGCAGCTTCTACCCGACCGCGACCACCGCCGGGGTCACCTCGGTCGACGAATCGCAGTCGAGCCTCGCCGGTGGCATCGTCTACATGTTCCAGATCGCCGGCGGGTCGATCGGGCTGGGACTGACGACCACCGTCTTCTCCGGCGCGATCCCGCCGTTCATCGACGGCTTCCAGGCGGCCTTCCGGCTCGACGCCGGGATCGCCCTGGTCGGGCTCGCGGTCAGCGTGCTGCTGGTCGGCGGCTCGCTCCTCGGCCGCCGCGCCGAGGCGACGACCTAGTCGGGAGACGGCGCGGCGCGCCGGTCGGGACCGCCGGGGCAGCCCGCCTCGTTCGCGCAGGCCGCCCCATCGGCGCAGGCCGGCCCCATCGGCGCAGGCCGCCCTACTGGCGCAGGATGTTCTGGCCGGGGCCGCCGAACAGCTTGTCGTTGCCCGGGCCGCCGATCAGCAGGTCGTTGCCGCCGCGGCCGAACAGTTCGTCGTCGCCGGGCCCGCCGATCAGCTTGTCGTTGCCGGCGCCGCCGGTGAGGACGTCGTTGCCTTCGCCGCCGCGGATCGTCGCCGGGACCGGCACCGTGCGACCGAGCGTCACAACGTCGTTCCCGGCCCCGGTGTTGATTTCGAAGCCGGCGATCGGGGCGGCTTCGCAGAGCAGCGATTCGGCCCGCTTTTCGGGGTGCGTGCAGACGGTCCCGCCGACTTCGAGCGGCGTCGCCGAGGAGATTTCGTAGGAGCGCCCGTCGGCGCTCAGTTCGATCGTGATCCGGTCGTCGCCGGGGCTGCCGGCGAGCACCAGGTTGATCGAGTGTTCGGCCGCCGCGTAGGCGCCCGCGCGCGGGGTCGAGGGCGCTGCCGAGGCGGCGACCGCGGCGAGGCACGAGGCCACGGCGATTGCCACGACGAAGATGAGTCCGGTAACACGCTTCATCGCACTCCTAACAAGGCACGGGGGGCGACGTTGCGGTCTAGAGGTCGACCGAGCGTCCCGCCGAGAAGCCGTCGAGCGCGCGGATCTTCTCCATCGCGTCGGGTCGCACCGGCGCGTCGGTGGTCAGCGCCATCACGGCGGCGTCCCCTCCCCCGCGCTCGGCCCCGACGGCCGCCGAGACGATGTTCACGCCTTCCTCGCCGAAGGCGGTGCCGACCCGGCCGATCATCCCCGGCTGGTCGGCGTAGCGGAAGACGGTGATGTGCTCGGCGAACGGGAGGTAGAAGCTCTCGCCCCAGGCGGAGACCAGGTAAGGCTCGTTTTTCGGCCCGACGCCGGTGCCGGCGACCTCGACTTCGTGGTCGCCCGAGCCGAGCCGCACGGTGACCAGCTCGGTGAAGTCCTCGGCCGCCGAGTCCTTCGTCTCGGTCAGCTCGATCCCCCGCTCCTCCGCCATCTGCGGCGCGTTGACGAGGTTGACCGGGGTCTCGGTGTTGCCGGAGAGGATCCCGACCAGGACGGCGATGCCGAGCAGGCGAGTGTCGTAGGAGGCGATCCGGCCGCGGAATTCGGCGGTGACGCGGTCGACCGAGCCCTCGCCCAGGCCCTGCGCCAGCCGGCCGAGCTTTTCGCAGAGGGGGACGAAGGGAGCCAGCGCCTCCATCTCCTCCGGGCGCACGGCGGCGATGTTGACCGCGTTGGTGACCACGCCGCCGGTGAGCGCCTCGGTCACCTGCTCGGCGGTGACGACGCCGGCCCGGTCCTGGGCCTCCGCGGTCGAGGCGCCGAGGTGCGGGGTGACGACCACGTCGTCGCGCGCGAGCACCGGGTGGTCGGTGAAGGGCTCCGAGGGGAAGACGTCGAGCGCCGCGCCCGCCAGCTTGCCGGAGTCGAGCCCGGCGACCAGGTCGTCGAGCACGATCAGCTCGCCCCGCGCGCAGTTGACGATGCGGGCGCCGTCCTTCATCCGGGCGATCGCCGCGGCGTCGATCATCCCTTCGGTCTCCGGCGTCCGCGGCGTGTGCAGGGTGACGAGGTCGGCGCGACCGAGCAGGTCGGCGAGCTCGTCGCAGCCCTCGACCCCGAGCTCGCGGAAGCGCTCGGCGGAGACGAACTTGTCGAAGGCGAGCACCTCCATGTCGAAGCTCTGGGCGCGCTTGGCGACCAGCTGGCCGATGCGGCCGAAGCCGATCACGCCGAGCGTCTTGCCGTAGAGCTCGGCGCCCTTGAACTTGGCGCGGTCCCAACGGCCCGCGGCGAGCGTCGCCTGCGCCTGCGGGATGTTGCGGAACAGCGCCAGCGCCAGCGCCAGCGTGTGCTCGGCGGCGGCCACCGAGTTCGACTCGGGCGCGTTGGCGACGATGATCCCGCGGCGGGTCGCCGCCGGGATGTCGACGTTGTCGACCCCGGTGCCGGCCCGGCCGATCACCTTCAGGTTGGTCGCCAGATCGATCAGCTCCGGCGTCATCTTGGTCGCCGAGCGGATCAGGATCGCGTCGTAGGAGCCGAGCTTGCCGCGGAACTCCTCGTCGCTCATGTCGAGGCCGAGGTCGACGTCGAACTTCGAGCGCAGCAGGTCGACGCCGGTGTCGGCGATCTTCTCCTTGACCAGGACCTTCATCGGACGCGGGAACCTAGCTCGCGGCGCGGATGCCGTCGGCGTTCTCGACCACCCAATCGATGCAGCGGGTGAGCGCCTCGACGTCATCCGGCTCCACGGCGGGGAACATCCCGATCCGCAGCTGGTTGCGGCCGAGCTTGCGGTAAGGCTCGGTGTCGACGATGCCGTTGGCGCGCAGACATCTGGCAATCGCCGAAGCATCGACGTCGTCGGCGAAATCAATGGTCCCGACAACCAGGGAGCGCTTCGCCGGATCGGTGACGAACGGGTTCGCGAAGTCCGACGCCTCGGCCCAGCCGTAGAGGCGCGACGAGGAGTCCTGGGTCCGCGCGACGCACCAGTCGAGGCCGCCGTTGCCGAGCATCCACTCGATCTGGTCGGCGAGCAGGAAGAGGGTCGCCACCGCGGGCGTGTTGTAGGTCTGCTGCTTGCGCGAGTTGTCGAGCGCGACGGCGAGCGAGAGGAATTCCGGCTGCCAGCGGTCGCCGGCCCCGTCGAGCTCCTCGATCCGGGCGATCGCCGCGGGCGAGAGCGCCGCCAGCCAGAGCCCTCCATCGGAGGCGAAGCCCTTCTGCGGGGCGAAGTAGTAGACGTCGGCCTGGGCGGCGTCGAGCGGCAGGCCGGCGGCGCCCGAGGTGGCATCGATGAGGACCAGGGCGTCGCCCGCGTCGGCGGGGCGCTCGACCGGGACCATGACGCCGGTCGAGGTCTCGTTGTGGGCCCAGCCGATCACGTCGGCGGCGGCGTCGCCGCGCGGCGCGGGCGCGTCGCCCGGGGCGGCCTCGACCAGGATCGGATCGCCGAGGAAGGGGGCCGCGGCGGCGGCCTTGGCGAACTTCTGCGAGAACTCGCCGTAGGTGAGGTGGAGCGAGCGCTCGCCGATCAGCCAGGCGCAGGCCGACTCCCAGAAGGCGGTGGTGCCGCCGTTGCCGAGCGCCACCTCGTAGCCCGCGGGCAGGCCGAGCAGCTCGGTCAGGCCCTCGCGGACCCTGCGCACGAGGTCACGGATCGGCGCCTGGCGGTGCGAGGTGCCCATCAGCCGGGACTGCTCGCCGAGCTTCGCCAGCGCCTCGGGACGGACCTTGGAGGGCCCGCAGCCGAAACGTCCGTCCCCCGGCTTGAGGTCCGACGGGATGGAGACGATGGTGTCGGTGGTCGCCATGGGGCGACAGGTTATTGACCCAAGACGGTCGACCGGTTATCGGCCCGAGACATTTAGGGGGAGAGATGTACCCAGTCCACTACGAAGCTGACTATCAGGCGGAACAGAACCGCGCGACGACCTTCTTCCGGATCATCCTCGCGATCCCGTGGCTGATCGTCGCCTACCTCTACGAGATCGCCGCCTTCTTCACCCAGATCTTCGCCTGGCTGGCGCTGCTGTTCACCGGCAGGTACCCGGAAGGGCTCTACAACCTCAACTCCGGCTTCGTGCGGTACCGGATCCGCGTCTACGCCTGGATCTACCTGCAGACCGACGAGTGGCCGCCGTTCGGCATCTCCGACGATCCCGCCTACCCGATCCGGGTCAACGTCGGGCCGCGCGAAGAGCGGCAGAGCAGGCTCAAGGTGTTCTTCCGGATCATCCTCGCGATCCCGATGCTGATCGTCGTCTACGCGGTCGCCTACATGCACATGGCGCTCGCGGCGATCGCCTGGCTGACGATCGTCTTCCGCGGCTACCTGCCGGAGGGCGTCAACGGCGCGATGACCTACTGCAACAGCTTCTACACGAGGATCTACGGTTACCTGGCGCTGCTGACCGACGTCTACCCGCCGGTCGGCGAAGAGAAAAGCCTGGGCGGCGGCCCGGTGGCGGCGCCCGCGGCGCCCCCCGTACCGCCGGCGCTGTAGGCAAAAGGCGACGAAAGGGAGGCAGGACGATGAGCGAGGCACAGACCGACAAGGTGGAGCGCGGCGAGGGCTGGTCCACCGCCAACCTCGACGACCTCGGCGCGGGCCCCGGGTTCCGCAAGGTCCGCGGGGCGCTCGGGGTCACCGCGTTCGGCGTCAACGCGATCGTCCTGCCCCCCGCCTACGCCACCGGCAGCCACTTCCACGACGAGCAGGAGGAGCTCTACTTCGTCCACTCGGGCCGGGTGGCGATCGAATTCGGCGACGGGAGCGAGCGGGAGCTGGGGCCGGGCGGCCTCGCCTGGGTCGACGCCCCCACCCACCGCCGGGTCCGCAACCTCAGCGACTCCGAGGAGGCGGTCTACGTGGTCGTCGGCGGCAAGGACGGCTACGTGGGACGGGACGGGAAACTGGCGCCCGGCGAGGAGCACCGTTAGGTGGACCCTCGCGGGGCGGTTTCGAGGGACGTAAGGGACCATGGAGCCCCGGCCGGCGGGTCCCGTCCCCGATCATGAGGACTGCGAGCGAGGTATACGTTCTCGCCCTCATGATCGGCGCCGCCCGCCGGAGATAAGTTTTTGCTTCGGCCGTCCCGGCGGGTCCGCCGCCCCGTGTCAGGACGAAGGGACCACGGTGCTTGGCTGTTCAGCGCTTGTGGCGGGACGCGCCGGCACAGCTCCCATCCCGGGGGTGGCGCCGA
>DATJUK010000181.1:0-9579 GCA_035502495.1 Solirubrobacterales bacterium | reverse complement strand
CGACCCTCTCACGATCCAGACCTCCTCCCAAAAGTCATGGGTCAACGTATCCGGTGTCACGGTGCCGGGCTCGAACCTCAGCATCCGCGACTGATTAGGCCCGTTCGGATCGCCTGCCAGGATGCGCTCGGACTGGCCCGGAAGGCCGTCGATCGGTTTCCAGGGAATGCTATCGACATCGAAGAACTCGAGGTCTTTCTTCACGCCGCACCTCCTCCGGCCACGCGAAGGACGGCGCGACCAACCTGGGATTGTATACCCGCATTATACCCGAATACATCAGGCGTGCTTCGCCTACCTCGCATCTCTCGGGCCGAAATGGATGCGAATTGCTGACTTGTGTACGAATGTTGAAACGTATACTCTGAACGGCATCTGCACTTGATCGTCAGCGTCCCGCCCCACCAAGCGAGAGGAAGCCCAATGCCCGATTACGAACACGTCCTCTACGAGCAGGACGGGCCAGTCGTCACGATCACCCTCAACCGCCCCGAGGTGATGAACGCGCTCTCGCCGGAGCTGGAGGGGGAGATGCACGCCGCGCTCGACCAGGCGGACGCCGACGATTCGGTCAGCGCGATCGTCCTCACCGGCGCCGGCAAGGCCTTCTCGGCGGGCTACGACATGCTCGCGATGGACCGCTTCCGCCAGGTCGAGACGGACGAGGGGACGACGCGCGGGGCGCTCAAAGGGTGGTGGAAATTCGACACCAAGAACCCCGACAAGACGATGCACATCATGAGCCTGGAAACGCCGGTGATCGGCGCCGTCAACGGCTGGTGCCTGGCCGGGGGCTTCTGGATCGCGCTCGCCACCGACATCACGATCGCCTCCGACCAGGCGGTGTTCGGGCAGCCCGAGGTCCGGCAGATCTCCAACTCCTCGCCGCTCTTCGCCCTCCTGGTCGGCTGGAAGGTCGCCCACCGCTACACCCTCACCGGCGATCACTTCGACGCCGAGGAGGCGCTCCGGATCGGCGCCGTCAACGAGGTCGTCCCCCACGACGAGCTGCTCGAGCGCGCGCAGGCCCTGGCGCAGCGGATCGCCCTCGTGCCGCGCGACTCCGTGCGGCTCAACAAGCTGATGACCACCTACGCGCTGGAGGCGATCGGCTTCCGCAACGCGATGAACGTCATGGCGATGGTGTCGCCGGTCGTCCACTCCTCCCGCGACGCGCCCGAGGTCGCTCACTTCTATCAGCACCGCGGGGCGGGCAACATGAAGAAATACCTCGAAGTCCGGGACGGCCCCTTCTGGCCCGAGCCGTTCGGGCCGAAGAGCGAGGCGCGACCGGTCGACGGGGGTGAGGAGGCATGACCGCCGCCGCCGAGACCCGCGCCACGCTGCGGGAGGCGGCCCGGCGGTCGGTCTATCACTTCGGCACCGATTACGGGTTCCTCGACGAGAACTCGAGCAATCGGTTCCCCCGCTTCATCGAACGGGGCGAGGGCGCCTACCTGATCGAGGAGGGCGGTCGCAAGCTGCTCGACGGCGGCCACACGCTGGGTGCCTGCGCGGTCGGCCACGGCCGCGAGGAGGTGGCGAAGCGGATCTACGAGCAGGCGCAGCGGCTGTCCTACTCCTCGCTCGAGGGCGGCATCTCCCACGAGCCGGTGGCCCTGCTGGCGGAGGAGCTGGCCGGGATGCTGCCGGTGCGGGACCCGGTCCTCTTCTTCACCTCGACCGGCAGCGAGGCCAACGAGGCGGCGCTCAAGGTCGCGCGGGCGATCCAGGCCTCGCGGGGCAAGCCGCGCAAGACGAAGATCCTCGCCCGGGCCGGCGGCTACCACGGCTCGAGCTACGGCGCCCTGACGATCAGCGGCAACCCGGCGCTGCGCGAGGGCTTCTCCCCCGGCCTCGGCGGGGTCGTGCGGACCTCGCAGCCCTCGCCCGGCAGGTGCGGCTACTGCACCCCGGAGGAAGGGTGCCACCTGGGCTGCGCCGAGGACGTGCGGCGGACGATCGAGCAGGAGGGCCCGGACACCGTCGCCGCCTTCGTCGCCGAGCCGGTCTCCGTCCACCAGGCGATCAAGGTGCCGGCGGCCGAGTACTGGAAGCGGATCCAGGCCGTCTGCCAGGAGTACGACGTGCTGCTGGTCGCCGACGAGGTGGTCACCGGCTTCGGCCGCACGGGCAAGATGTTCGGCTCCGAACATTGGGGGATCGACCCCGACGTCGTCGTCATGGCCAAGGGGATCACCAGCGGCTACGTGCCCCTCGGCGGGATCGCGGTGGCGCGGGAGCACGCCGAGCGGCTCCCCTCGGTCGGCTTCATCCACATCAACACCTACGCCGGCCATCCGGTGGCCTGCGCGGCGGCGCTGGCGAACCTCGAGATCCTCGGCCGCGAGCGACTGCCGGAGCGCGCCGCGCGGATGGAGGGCGTGCTGCGCGAGGAGCTCGAGCAGCTGAAGCAGATCCACCCGGGGATCTGGCGGACGAGCGCGATCGGCCTCCTCGGCAGCGTCGAGTTCGCGGTGCCCGACGCCGCGACGGGCGGCCTGATCGCGAAGCGCCTGCGCCAGTACGGCTACGAATCCGGGGCGCTGTTCCGGGCCGGCGCCGAACGCGGGATCGGGACCGTCTGGTTCCTGCCGCCGCTGATCGTCGACGAGGACCAGACCCGGGCCGGCGTGCGGATCATCGGCAGCGCCTTGGGATCGATCTACCCGGCCGCCGTCGCCGACGCCGGCCAGCGGGCTTGACCGGCCTCGGCAAAGACGAGTTCCGGGCGCTGATCGGGCGCTTCGCCACCGGGGTCGTCGTCGTCACCGCGAACGACGAGGCGGGGGCGAGGCAGGGCATGACGGTCAACTCGCTGACCTCGGTGTCGCTCGAGCCGCCGACGCTCCTCGTCTGCCTGACCCGCGAGACGCGGACGGCGGCCGCGGTCGAGCGCTCGGGGAAGTTCGCGGTCAGCATCCTCGGCCACGTGCACAAGGAGCTCTCGACCGAGTTCGCCCGGCCGGGCGGCGAGCGCGACGCCTCCGGGTACCTCGCCACCACGGCGAGCGGCCTGCCGGTCGTCCCGCGGACGCTCGGCCACCTCGAGTGCGAGGTCGAGCGCCTCGTCGACGGCAACGACCACGTGATCGTCATCGGTCGCGTGCTGGCCGGCGAGCAGGCGCCCGGCGACCCGCTGATCTTCTTCGGCGGCCGCTACGCCCGCCACATCGCCTACGAGGACTATCCCGCCCCCGATTGGTGGGGTTGAGACAGGCGTGAGCAATTGTGTCCATAACTCACTTGTGTCGCCGTAACGATTTAGGGTATTCTTTAGATAGCATGGACACGTCCTCGGAAGAGCGTCTCGTTTGGCTTCTCTCGATCTGAACGTCGAAGGTCTCGACGGCGCCCGTCGCCCGGTCTCCCTGCGCGACCCGGTGGTCGTCGTCGCGGGCTTCACCGCGCGCGACGCGGCCGACGCCGAACGCCACATCGACGAGCTCGCCGCGATCGGCGTCCCTCGGCCGCCGACGATCCCCGTCTTCTACCCGGTCTCCAACCAGCTGCTGGCGGTGCCCGGCGGACCGATCCAGGTGCACGGCACCCAGACCTCGGGCGAGGTCGAGCCGGTGCTGGTCGAGATCCCCGGCTCCGGCCCCTTGGTGACGGTCGGCAGCGACGTCACCGATCGCGACCTCGAGCGGCGATCGATCGGGCTGGCGAAGCAGATCTGCCCGAAGGTGGTCGCCGACGTGGCCTGGGAGTTCGACGAGGTGGCGCCGATCTGGGACGAGCTGCGGATCGAGTCCCACGTCGACGACGGCCAGACCCTCTACCAGGGCGAGCGCGTCGCCCTGATCCGCGACCCGCTCGAGCTGCTGCAGGGAGCCCGGGAGGTGGTCGGTCAGGAGGACCGGCCGATCGTCGTCTTCCTCGGCACCGTCCCCCTGCGCACGCCGGACTTCTCCTTCGGCGAGCGCTTCCTCGCCACCTTGATCGACGACCGCAACGGCCGCCGGCTGGAGTGCAGCTACGAGGTCGAGGCGGTCGACGGCGCCCGGCGCGGGCCGCGGGCCGAACGGGATCAGGGCGTGTCATGAGCTCCGACCGCCTGCGCACGGCGTGCGTGCAGCTGAACGCGGGCCCGGCGAAGGCGAAGAACATCGAGGTCGCCGGCGCCCTGGTGGCGGAGGCCGCCGCGGCGGGTGCCGAGCTGGTCGTGCTGCCGGAGAAGTGGAACGGGTACGGCACCCCCGAGGTGATCGAGGCCGCGGCCGAGCGGATCGAGGACGGCGAGTCGGTCCGCGCGATGGCGGCCTGGGCGCGGGCGCACGGGATCGTGATCGTCGGTGGCTCGATCACCGAGGCACGGGGGGGCGGCGCGAAGCCCGCCAACGCGTCGATCGTCTTCGACCGCCAGGGCGAGATCGCCGCCGTCTACCGGAAGATCCACATGTTCGACGTCGACGTCGGCGGGGTGAGCTATCGCGAATCGGCGACCGAGGACGCCGGCGAGGAGGCCGTGATCTGCGAGGTCGACGGATGGCGCCTCGGGCTCTCGATCTGTTACGACCTCCGGTTCCCCGAGCTGTACCGGGAGCTGGCCCTGGCCGGGGCCGAGATCGTCGTCGTCCCGGCCGCCTTCACCCTCGCCACCGGCAAGGATCACTGGGAGCTGCTCCTGCGGGCGAGGGCCACCGAGAACCAGTGCTTCGTCGTCGCCCCGAACCAGTGGGGCGTCGACGCGGGGGGGCGGCACCTCTACGGGAGGTCCAGCATCGTCGATCCCTGGGGGGTGGTCCGCGCCCAGGCCGCCGATGCCGACGGGGTGGCGCTGGCCGACCTCGATCGCAGGCAGATGACACGCATCCGTGCGGAGTTCCCGGCGCTCTCGAGCCGCCGGCCGCAGGCGTACCGGGCGCCGCGACTCGCGGCGGCGGGCGCATCCACCGTTCCCAGCAGAAAGGACCCCGAATGAGAACCGGCGCCGACTACATAGCCTCGCTCTCCGACGATCGCTCGATCTACGTCGACGGCGAACGGGTCGCCGACGTCGCCACGCACCCGGCCTACCGGGGCGTGGTGCGGACGGTGGCGTCGCTCTTCGACCACGCGGCCGACCCGGCCAACGGGATGCAGTTCGAGGCCGGCGACATCCCGGGGCCGCTCAACCGGGTGTTCATGATCCCGCGCTCGAGGGAGGACCTCGCCGCGCGCCGGGAGGCGATCACCGCCTGGGCGGAGCTGACCCACGGCTGGGTCGGGCGGAGCCCGGACCACGTCGGCGGCTTCCTCGCCGGCTTCGCCGGCTTCCCCGAGTTCTTCGACCGCGACGGCCGCGACTTCTCGCAGAACGTCACCGACTTCTACCGCCGGCTGGTGACGGAGAACCTCTACGTCAGCTACGTGATCATCCCGCCCCAGATCGACCGCAGCGCGACGCCTTCCTCGCTGGAGGACGAGTTCCCGCAGGTCGGCGTGGCGGAGGAGCGGGAGGACGGGATCGTCATCCGCGGCGCCCAGATGCTCGGCACGGCCTCGGCGATCTCCGACTACATCTTCGTCAGCTGCATCAAGCCGCTCGCCGAGTCCGACGAGCGCTACGCGGTCTCCTTCGTCGTGCCCACCGCGAGCAAGGGCCTGAAGCTGCTGTCGCGCCGGCCCTACGCCGTCGACCTGCCCAGCGAGTTCGACTACCCGCTCTCCTCGCGCTTCGACGAGAGCGACGCGCTGGTCACCTTCGAGGACGTCTTCGTGCCCTGGAGCGACGTGTTCGTGTACCGGGACGTCGGCGGGACGATGGGCCAGTGGTTCGCCACCGCCGCCCACGTGCTCGGCAACAGCCAGGCGCAGATCCGCCTCGTCGCCAAGATCAAGTTCCTGATCTCGCTGGCCCGCAAGATCGCCGCCGTGAACGGCATCGACAGGATCCCGTCGGTGGTGGAGAAGCTGGGCGAACTCGCCTCGCTGGCGGCCGTGGTCGAGGGGATGACGGTGGCGGCCGAGGCCGAGTGCGTGATCGACGCCAACGGCGTCGCCCGGCCCAACCCGCGCTACCTGTACGGGGTGATGGGCCTGCAGGCGGAGCTCTACCCGCGCTGCCTCTCGATCCTGCGGGAGCTGTCGGGGGCGGGGATGATCCAGCTGCCCGCGACCTTCCGCGACGTCTCGGCGCCGGAGACGGCGCAGCTCGTCCAGCGCTACATCTGCTCGCCCGGGGTCGACGCCGAGGAGCGGATCAAGCTCTTCAAGCTGGCCTGGGACGCGGTGGGCTCGGAGTTCGCCGGCAGGCATCATCAGTACGAGATGTTCTACGCCGGAGCGCCATTCGTGTCGAAGGGCTACGCCTACCGGAACTACGGCTACGACGAGGTGGTCGAGGACCTCGACCGGTTCCTGCGGTCCTACGGCGCCCCGGTCTCGACCGCGCCCGCCTCGTGACCGGCGCGGCCACCACCGGGGCCGGGCGGCGGACGCATGCCGATCCCCTGGTGCGCCAGGTGATCGGCGGGGAGGAATCGGAGGCGGCCGCGGGTGAGCGGTTCGAGACCGTCAACCCCTGGACCCAGGCCCCGGCGGCGGAGGTGGTGCTGAGCGGGGAGGAGGACGTGGCGCGGGCGGTCGCCGCGGCGCGCGCCGCCTTCGACGAGGGTCCCTGGCCGCGCCTCGGGTTCGCCGCGCGCGGCCGCCTCCTGCACGCCCTCGCCGACGCGATCGACGCCCACGCCGAGGAGCTGGCGATGGCCGACTGCATCGACGTCGGCAAGCCGATCACGATGCTGCGCGAGTTCGAGGTCCCCCGCAGCGCGGTGAACTTCAGGGTGTTCGCCGACCACGCCCGGCTCTCCACCGCGGAGGCGTTCCCGAACGACCTCGGCCTCACCGTCTACACGCGCTACGAGCCGGCGGGGGTGGTCGCCGCGATAGTTCCCTGGAACGTCCCGCTGATGATGTTGAGCTGGAAGATCGCTCCCGCCCTCGCCTGGGGCAACACGGTGGTCGTGAAGCCGGCCGAGGACAGCCCCGCCTCGGCCTCGCTGCTGGCGCGGCTGGCGTCGGAGGTCGGGATCCCGCCCGGGGTGATCAACGTCGTCCACGGGTTCGGGCCCGACTCCGCCGGCCAGTTCCTCACCGAGTCGCCCGGGATCGACCGGGTCACCTTCACCGGGGAGACCGGGACCGGCCGGGCGATCGGCCGTGCCGCCGCCGGCAACCTGGTGCCGGTCAGCCTCGAGCTGGGCGGCAAAAGCGCGCACGTCGTCTGCGGCGACGTCGACCTCGCGGCCGCCGCCGGCCTGGCGGCGCGGGCCTCGTTCATGAACTCCGGCCAGATCTGCTTCGCGGGCAACCGGATCCTGGTCGAGCAGGGCGCCTACGAGGAGTTCCTGCGTCGGTTCGCGGGCGCCGCCGAAGCGCTGAGGGTCGGCGACCCGGCCGATCCGGCGACCGAGGTGGGGACGCTCTCCTCCTGCAAGCACTTCGAAAAGGTGTCGTCCTACCTCGACGGCGACGCCTTCGCCGGCGGCAGGCTGGTGGCGGGCGGGCCCGGCGACGGCTGGGCGGTGCGCCCGACGATCGTCGCCGACGTCCCCGCGGATTCGCCGCTCTGGCGGGAGGAGATCTTCGGTCCGGTCGCGACCGTCGCCCCGTTCGAGTCCGAGGTGGAGGCGATCGCCGCGGCGAACGACTCCGAGTACGGCCTCTCGGCGCTCGTCTCCACCGACAGCAACGCGCGCGCGAGCCGCCTCGTCGCCGCCCTCGACGCGGGCCTGGTCTGGGTCAATACCTTCCCGTTCCGGGACCCGCGGGCGCCATACGGGGGGAGCGGCAGCTCCGGGGTCGGGCGCGAGGGGGGGACCTTCAGCCGGGACTTCTTCACCGAGCCGAAGCAGGTAGTGATCCAGCCTTGAGCGGGCCACCGCCCACAGCCGGGGCCGATCCGTTCGGCGAGCCGTCGGGCGGGCCGCTGGGCAGCCTCCGGGTGGTCGAGGCCGGCCGGTTCATCACCGCGCCGTACGCGAGCATGCTGCTCGCCGACCTCGGCGCCAGGGTGGTCAAGGTGGAGGCCCCGGAGGGCGACCCGTTCCGCGTCTGGGATCCGGGCCGGCTCTCGCCGCGGTTCGCCGCCTTCAACCGCAACAAGCGGTCGCTGACGCTCGACCTGCGGGAGCCCGGCGAGCGGCTCGTGCTCGGCCGGCTGTTGGACCGGGCGGACGTCTTCGTGCACAACTTCAGGCCCGCGGGGGCGGAGCGGCTGGGGCTGGCGCCCGACAGGCTGCGCGAGGAGCACCCGGACCTCGTCGTCTGCGCGATCAGCGGCGCCGGCACGCGGGGCCCGCTGGCCGACCAGCCGATGTACGACCAGATCGGACAGGCCCTGAGCGGGCTGATGAGCGTGCTCAGCGGCAACGGGGCCTCGCCGCCGGTGGGGCCCGCGCTCTCGGACGCGATCACCGGCCTGTTCTCGGCGATGGGGATCCTGGCGGCGCTCCTCGAGCGCGAGCGGACCGGCACCGTCTCGGCGGTCGACGCATCGTTGGTGAAGGCGACGATCAGCTTCCTCGGCGAGCCCGCGGGCCACTTCTTCGCCACCGGCGAGGCGCCCGGCCCTCACACCCGGCCGCACCAGTCGCAGTCGTTCGTCTTTCCCTGCGCCGACGGCAAGCCGGTGGTCGTCCACCTTTCGACGCCGACCAAGTTCTGGCTCGGCCTGCTCGGCGTCCTCGGTGCCGAGCACCTCGACGCCGACCCGCGCTTCGCCGACTACGGCGCGCGCGTCCGCAACTACGACGCGCTCGCCGCCGAGCTCGCGCCGCCGTTTCTCGCCGCGCCGGCGTCGACCTGGCTGGAGCGCCTGCGCGAGGCGGGCGTCCCGAGCGCGCCCATCCTGACCCTGGAGGACGTCGCCGACGATCCCGGCATCGCGGCGCTCGGCGCGGTCACCGAGATCGGGCTGCCGGACGGCGGGACGATGCGGGCGGTCGATCGCGGCGTCGACGTCGGCGAGCGACCGCCGCTGCGACCGCCGCCGGGGCTGGGCGAGCACAGCGCCGAGATCCTCGCCGCGCTGGGGCTCGATCGCGATGGGACGATGTGAGCATGGGAGCGTCGATTCGGTGACCGCCGGCGCGACATTGCCGAGCCGGCTCGCCGGCGTCCTCGACGGTCGCGACCTCGCGGCCAAGCGGGGGCTGACCTTCCTCCTGGCGACTACCTCGACCGACGGCTGGCCCGCCATCGCGATGCTCAGCGTCGGCGAGGTGGTGGCCGACGGCGACGCCGGCCTGCGGCTCGCGCTGCACCAGGGCACCGGCAGCGAGCTGGCCCTGCGCGCATCCGGGCGCGCCACCCTGCTCACCGTCATCGAGGGCGAGGTGCATACCTTGCGGCTTCGGTGCGCCCCGCTCGGCACCTGGGAGGCGGACGGCCTCCGCCGCGCCGCCTACGCGGCCGAGATCGAGCTCGTGCGAGCCCACGCCGTCCCCTACGCCACCGTCACCTCGGGCATCGTCTTCGAGCTGACCGACCCATTGGTCCCCGCGCGCTGGGAGGACGCGATCGACACCCTCAGGCGCCTTGAGCCACCCCCCTCGACGTAGCAGCAGAGACGCGGGCCCGGACCCCTGAGTTCGC
>DATJUK010000180.1:0-4693 GCA_035502495.1 Solirubrobacterales bacterium | reverse complement strand
CTCGTGACCCGGGTCAGAGGCCCCTATAGGGGCCCAAAAGTCGACAGCGCGTCCCCGACCCCTCGATCCGGGCGCCCGGAGGGCCGGAGAGTGTGACGTTCCCGGCGTCTTCGTCGAAGACCCGGCGTGTTAACGACCTCTGCCCTCTTCCCCGAGCAGGCCCGCGGTCCCGGGCATCTCGTGGCGGCCACGGCCTGGCCGGGCCGCCACGAGATGCCCGGGACCGCCCTCGGACGGCCGGCCTGCCCGCGAACCTCGTCGTCTCCAGCCGGACCCCTCGTCCCTCGACCCGACGCCGCCGTCCCTCGGCCGACCCTGCCGTCCCTCAGACCTGGATCACGACGGGCAGGATCATCGGCCGTCGCCGGAGGCGCTGCCAGACGAACTTGCCGATCGCTTCGTGGAGGTCCTCCTGGATCAGGTCGGGCTCGCGGGTGCCCGCCTCGGCGGCGTCTTCGAGGGCGTCTTCGACCATGTCCTTGAGGTCTTCCAGCAGCGAGTCCTCCTGCTCGACGAAGGCGACGCCGCGCAGGATCACCTCCGGGTCGGCGACCACGTGGCCGTCGTCGGAGTCGAGGGTGGCGACGACGATGAAGATCCCGTCGGCCGAGATCTCGCGCCGGTCGCGCAGGGCGGCGTCGTCGGGATCGCCGATGTTGACCCCGTCGACGTACATCTTGCCGACGTGCATGTCCTCGCCGAAGCGGGCCCCGTCGGCGTCGATTTCCAGCGGCAGCCCGTTGCGGCCCTTGAAGATGTTCGCCGGGTCGACCCCCACCGACTCCGCCAGGTCGGCGTGCAGGCGGATCCGCTGGTAGTCGCCGTGGACCGGCAGCACGTAGCGCGGCTTGGTCAGGTTCAGCATCAGTTTCAGTTCCTCGCGGTAACCGTGGCCCGAGGCGTGGATCGGCGCGTCTTTGGCGGTGATCACGGTGGCCCCGATCTCGTAGATGCGGTCGATCGTCTCGTTCACCGCGCGCTCGTTGCCGGGCACCGGGGTGGCGGAGAAGACGACCGTGTCGCCGGCGTGGAGCTGCACGTCGCGGTGGTCGTTGTTGGCCATCCTGCGGAGCGCCGAGAGCGGCTCGCCCTGGCTGCCGGTGGAGACGACCACGACTTTCTCGTCGGGGAAGTTCTCGATCTCGCGCGGCTGGATGAAGACGCCCTGCGGCGCCCGGGTCATCCCCAGGTTGGAGGCGATGTTGAAGTTCTTGCGCATCGAGCGGCCGACCAGCGCCACCTTGCGGTCGAGTTCCACCGCGGCGTCGATCACCTGCTGGACCCGGTGGATGTTGGAGGCGAAGGAGGTGACGATGATGCGGCCCTCGCACTGCGAGAACTGCTGCAGCAGCGCCGGGCCGACGCTCGACTCCGACGGGGCGACGCCCGTCCGGTCGGCGTTGGTCGAGTCGCCGGCCAGCAGCAGCAGGCCGTCGCGTCCGATCTCCGCCAACCGTGAGATGTCGGCGGGGCGTCCGTCGACAGGGGTCTGGTCGAACTTGTAGTCGCCGGTCATCAGCATCCGACCGAGCTCGGTGGTGATCAGCACGCCGCGCATGTCGGGGATCGAGTGGGCGAGGTGGACGAGCTCCAGCTCGAACGGGCCGCGCCGCACCTTCTCCCCCGCCGGCAGCTCCTGCAGCGGGGCCTTGTCGCCGAGCTTGTGCTCGTCGAGCTTGGAGCGGACCATGCCGATCGTCAGCATGCCGCCGTAGATGACCGGCGGGATGCCGATCTCGCGCAGCACGTAGGGCAGCGCGCCGACGTGGTCCTCGTGGCCGTGCGTCAGCACGATCGCCTCGATGTCCTCGGCGCGGTCGCGCAGGTAGGAGAAGTCGGGGAGGACGAGGTCGATGCCGTGCATCTCCGCCGTCGGGAACATCAGTCCGGTGTCGACGATCACGATCTTGCCGTCGTATTCGACGACCGTCATGTTCTTGCCGATCTCACCGAGGCCGCCGAGAGGCAGCACTCGCAGGGTCTTACTGGGCACTTAGATAACTCTTTCTGTCGAAGTCGAAGTAGTTCAACCGGCGGCGACGGAGAGCCCGATGCCCTCCAGCGCCGTCCGTACCGCCGCCCGCTGCTCGGGGTCGGCGGAGACCAGCGGCAGACGCAGCCGGTCGGGGGCGAGGCCGAGCATCTCGAGCGCGGCCTTCAGCGGGATCGGGTTGGTCGTCACCGAGAGGCCCTCGTATACGGGGACCAGTTCGGCGTCGATCTCCCGCGCCCGCTCCAAGTCGTCGTCCTGTGCGGCGTCCCACATCGCGCGCATCTGCTCGCCGACCACGTGGGTGGCGACGCCGATCACTCCCGCGCCGCCGAACTCCAGCACGCGCAGGAAGGTGTTGTCGTTGCCCGCGAGGATGTCGAGGCCGTCGATCGGCCCCAGTTCGTCGTCGTTGGCCTGCTTCACGGCGACGATGTTGTCGACCGCGGCCAGTTCCCCGAGCAGACGGGTGTCGGCGTTGACGATCACCCGCGAGGGGATGTTGTACATGATCATCGGCAGGTCCGGGACGGCCGCGGCCACCGTTTCGAAGTGGGCGCGGATCCCCGCCGGGTTGGGCTTGTTGTAGTACGGGACGACCACCAGCGAGGCGTCGGCGCTCGCGTCGGCGGCCATCTTGGTCAGTTCGCAGGAGTGGCGGGTGTCGTTGGTGCCGGTGCCGACGACGAGCGGGACGTCGTCGCCGACCTCCTTGCGGATCGCCCGCAGCAGCTCGACCGTCTCGCCGTCGGTGAGGGTCGGGCACTCGCCGGTCGAGCCCGCGACGACGAGGCCGTTCGAGCCGTGCTCGAGCAGGTGCGCGGCCAGTCGGCGCGCGCCGTCGCTGTCGACCGCGCCGGACGCGTCGAACGGCGTCGCGATCGCGGTGAAGATCCCTCGCAGCTCCTTCATCGCGACCAGTCTAGAGGAGCTTCTCCAGCCCGACGGTGAAGTGATCGGGCAACCCCCCCACCTTGCGCGCCGCCAGCAGCACGCCGGGCATGAAGGAGTGGCGGTCGATCGAGTCGTGGCGGATCGAGAGGGTCTGCCCGGGGCCGCCGAAGATCACTTCCTGATGGGCGACCAGGCCGGGCAGGCGGACCGAGTGGATCGGCCGGTGGACGTGGCCGCCGGCGGCGTCGATCAGCTCCGCCGTGCGCGCCGCGGTCCCCGAGGGGGCGTCGAGCTTCTTGTCGTGGTGGAGCTCGACGATCTCGGTCTCCGGCATGTGCGGGGCGATCGTCTGGGCGACGACCATCATCAGCACCGCGCCGATCGCGAAGTTGGGGGCGACGAAGCAGTTGGCCTCCGACGCCTCCGCGGCCGCCCTGGCGGCGTCGAGGTCGAACCCGGTGGTGCCGACCACGACGTGGACGCCGGCCGCGAGGCACTGCTCGACGTTGCCGAGCGCGGTGTCGGGGACGCTGAAGTCGACGACCACGTCGGCCTCGCCGAGCACGTCGGCGAGCGCGATGCCGAGGCTGGGGTCGGCGCGCCCGCTCAGCTCGAGGTCGGCGGCGCCTTCGACCGCTTCGCAGACCGTCGCGCCCATCCGCCCGGCGGCGCCGGAGACGGCGACTCGCGTCATGCCGCTACCAGGGCCTCCGAGACGGGGGCCAGAGCCGCCTTGAAGCGACCTTCGTCGGTGCCCACGCAGGCCGCCGAGAGGCGGTCCTCGGCGTAGAGCTCGGCCGCCAGCTCGGTCAGCTGGTCGACCTCGACCGCGTCGACCTTGTCGAGCATCTCGTCGAGCTCTTCGATCGGCAGGCCGAACAGCGTCGCGCGCGAGATCCGGGTCATCCGCGCGGCGGTCGACTCGGAGGAGAGGACGAGCCTCCCCTTGACGCTCTCCTTGGCCCGGTGGAGCTCCTCCGCCGAGACCGGCTCGGAGCGCAGCCGGCCGAGCTCGGTGCCGATGATCGCGCAGGCCTCCTCGACGTTGTCCTCGCGGGTGCCGACGTAGGTGGCGACCAGGCCCTGGTCGGTGAACTGCTCGTTGTAGGAGCCGACCGAGTAGGCCAGCCCGCGCTTCTCGCGCACCTCGCGGAAGAGCCGCGAGGAGGTCGAGCCGCCGAAGATGCAGTCGAGCACGGCGAGCTGGAAGCGCCGCTCGTCGTGGCGGTCGATCCCGGGCGCGCCGAAGCAGATGTGGTACTGCTCGGTCTCCTTGGCGAGGAAGCAGAGCCGCGGCTCCTCGGTCAGCGCCGTCGCCGGGGCGACGCCGTCGCCTTCGGCGGGCGGGTGGACCAGCTTCTCGGCCAGCGCGACTATCGCCTCGTGGTCGAGGTGGCCGGCGGCGCCGACGACGATTTCCGGACCGATGTAGCGGGCGTGGTGATAGCTCTCGATGTCCGGGATCGGGATGTTGGCGATCACGTCGGCCTCGCCGAGCACGCGGCGGCCGAGCGGATGGGTGCCGAAGACGGCCTCGGCGAGCACGTCGTGGACGCGGTCCTGAGGCTCGTCGTCATACATCGCGATCTCCTCGATCACGACCTGGCGCTCGGAGTCGATTTCGGGGTAGGTCGGGGCCAGCATCATCTCCGCGAGCAGGTCGAAGACCTCCTCGGTGTGCTCGTCGAGGAAGCGGGCGTGCAGGTGGGTGGTCTCCTTGCCGGTCGCCGCGTTGACCGAGGCGCCGAGGCTGTCGAACAGCTCCGAGATCTCGATCGCCGAGTAGCGCGCGGTGCCCTTGAACAGCAG
>DATJUK010000179.1:0-7734 GCA_035502495.1 Solirubrobacterales bacterium | reverse complement strand
TAACAGTGCCTTCGCAGACGGCCGCTCGTGCCTGGGGCTAGGCTCCTTTCGAGGAGGGGGAGAGATGGCTCAGCGCCATATGGACCGGCTGTCGTCGTTTGACACGTCGTTCCTTGCCAACGAGAAGGACAACGCGCACATGGCGATCGGGGCCATCTTGGTCTTCGACGGCTCGCCGCCGACCGCGGACGAGTTTCTGGCCCAGATCCGCTCGCGCCTGCACCAGCTGCCGCGCCTGCGGCAGCGCCTGCTGACGCCGCCGCTCGGGCTCGGCACCCCGTTCTGGGTCGACGACGAGACGTTCGACGTGCGCCGCCACGTGTCGAGCGCGACGTTGCCCGCGCCGGGGACCGACGCCGAGCTGCGCGCCCTTGCCGGCCGCCTCCTCGCCCCGCCGCTCGACCGCCGCAAGCCGCTCTGGGAGCTCACGCTGGTCGGCGGCTTCGCCGAGGATCGCTTCGCCGTCGTCTACAAGACCCATCACGCGATGGCGGACGGGATCTCGGCCGTGGACATCGGGATGCTGCTCTTCGACGTCGAGCCGAGCACCGCGCCGCCGGCCCCGGAGGAGCCCTGGCAGCCGCATCGCACCCCGACCGGCGCCGGCCTCGCGGTCCGTGCCGCTACCGGGGTCATCGCCACCTTCCGCCGCTGCCTGCGCTGGTTGACCGGAGCGGCCCGTGACCCGGCCGACGCCTCGCGCCGCGCCGGCGACGGCCTGGTCGGCCTCTGGGAGGTGACCTGGAACCTCTTCCGCGCCGCCCCGCGCGTGCCGATCAACCCGCCCGGCGTCGGCCCGCGCCGCGACTTCGCCTGGGAGCAGTTCGACCTCGGCGAGTTCAAACGGATCAAGAACGCGCTCGGCGGCACCGTCAACGACGTCTCGCTCGCCGTCGCCACCGGCGCCCTACGCGCCTGGTTCAACGAAGAAGACCCCTCCTTCTGTAACCCAGGGGGCGACAAAGGGAAGGGGGGCCTGGAGCTGAAGGCCCTGGTCCCGGTCTCGATCCGCACGATCGACGAACACGGCGAGCTGGGCAACAAACTGACCGCGATGCGCGGCCCGCTGCCGGTCGGGCTCGCCGATCCGGCCGAGCGCCTGGCCATGATCTCCGCCGCGATGGACGGCCTCAAGGCCTCCAAGCAGCCGCTCGGGGCGGAAGCGATCTGGGGCCTCAACGACTGGTTCCGCGACTTCGCCCCGCCGGTCCTGCTCGGGCCGACCGCGGCGATCAACTTCTCCACCCGCCTCTTCAACCTGCTGGTGACGAACTTCCCCGGGCCGCAGATCCCCTTCTACGCCCTCGGCCGCGAGCTGGTGGCGATCCACCCGGTCGGCTTCCTCGCCCGCCGGCACGGCCTGGCGATCGCGATCCTCTCCTACAACGGCCGCGTCAGCTTCGGTCTGCTGGCCGATCCCGACTCCGTCCCCGGGGTCGAGCGACTGGCCGCCCACCTCGAGACCGCGGTCGCCGAACTGAGCGCCGCCGCCTCCCGGGTGGCCCCGCCGCTAGCCTCCCCGGGCGATGGCGACCAGCTGGCAGGAGATGATCGACCTCGGTTCGCGCGAGCCCGCGAACGTCGCGCCGCCGGACGAGGCTGAGCCGGAGCGCAAACGCGGTGTCTTCCGCCGCCTGCGCGAGAGCCTCTCCAAATCACGCCAGGCCCTGCAGGAGGAGATCAGCGCCTCGGTCTTCGAGAAGATCGACGACGAAACCTGGGAACTCCTGGAGGAGGCGCTGATCCTCGCCGACGTCGGCGCCCCGACCACCGCCGCGGTGGTCGAAAAACTCGAGCACGAGGTCGACTCCGGCGCCGTCCCGGCCGAGGGCGAGGCGATCCGCGATCGGCTGATCGAGATGCTCGCCGAGGTCGCCTCGACCGCCCGCGCCAAGATCGACCTCTCCGCCCAGCCCGCGGTGCTGATGATGGTCGGCGTCAACGGCACCGGCAAGACGACGACGATCGGCAAGATCGCCTGGCACCTCTCGAAAGAATTCGGCCTCTCGGTGGTGATGGGGGCGGGGGACACCTACCGCGCCGCCGCCGCCGAGCAGCTCGCCGAGTGGGCGAACCGGGCGGGCGCCGAGCTGGTCCGCGGCCAGGCCGGGGCGGACCCCGGGTCGGTCGCCTACGACGCGGTCTCCGCCGCGGTCGCCCGCAACGCCGACGTGGTGATCGTCGACACCGCCGGGCGCCTCCACACCCAGGACAACCTGATGGAGGAGCTCGCCAAGGTGCGCCGGGTGATCGGCAAACTGATCCCCGAGGCGCCGCACGAGACGCTGATCTCGATCGACGCCACCACCGGCCAGAACGGCCTGCGCCAGGCGAAGGTGTTCTCCGAAGCGGTCGAGGTCGACGGCGTGGTCCTGACCAAGCTCGACGGCACCGCCAAGGGCGGCATCGCGCTGGCGATCGCGGCCGAACTCGGCATCCCGGTCAAGCTGATCGGGGTGGGGGAGAAACTCGAGGACCTGCGCCCGTTCGATCCCCCCGAGTACGCCGCCGCCCTGCTCGCCGAGTAGCTCTCGTCCTTTGTCACCCAGAGGGTTACAAAGGACGAGGGCGTAAGCTGCCCTGATGTTCGACCAGCTGTCCGACCGCCTGCAGTCGACCCTTTCCGACGTTCGCTCGCGGGGCAAACTGAGCGAGTCCGACATCGACTCGGCGATGCGCGACATCCGCCTCGCGCTGCTGGAGGCCGACGTCAACTTCAAAGTCGTCAAAGCGTTCACGAAGACGCTGAAAGAACGCTGCCTCGGCGCCGAGGTGATGGACAGCCTCGATCCCGGCCAGCAGGTGGTGAAGATCGTCAACGAGGAGCTGGCCGACCTGATGGGCGGCGAGGGAGTCGACCTCGCGGTCGCCAACTCGGGCCCGACCGTGATCCTGATGGCGGGCCTCCAGGGCAGCGGCAAGACGACCGCCTGCGCGAAGCTCGCCCAGCACTTCGGCAAACAGCGCAAGGACGTGGCGCTCGCCGCCTGCGACGTCTATCGGCCCGCCGCGGTCGACCAGCTGATCACGATGGGCCGGCGCGCCGGCGCCCACGTCTACGAGAAAGGCACCGACGCCGACCCGGTCGACATCGCCACCTGGGCGCTCGACCGCGCCCGCGAGGAGCGCCGCGACTACCTGATCATCGACACCGCCGGTCGCCTCCACATCGATCAGGACCTGATGAAGGAGCTGTCGCGGATCCGCGACAAGACGAAGCCCGACGACGTCCTCCTGGTGGTCGACGCGATGACCGGCCAGGACGCGGTAGGGGTCGCCGAATCCTTCGCCGAGGCGGCCGAGTTCGACGGCGTGGTGATGACCAAGCTCGACGGCGACGCCCGCGGCGGCGCCGCGCTCTCGGTCAAAGCGGTCACCGGCAAGCCGATCATGTTCGCCTCCGCCGGCGAGAAAATCGAGGACTTCGACAAGTTCCACCCGGACCGCATGGCGCAGCGGATCCTCGGCATGGGCGACGTGCTCAGCCTGATCGAGCGGGCCGAATCGCAGGTCGACGAGAAGTCGGCCGAAGAACTCGAGGAAAAACTCAAAAAGGACCAGTTCACGCTGGAGGACTTCCTCACGCAGATGAAACAGGTCAGGAAAATGGGCCCGCTGAGCGGGATCCTCGGCATGCTGCCGGGGATGGGCGCGATGAAACAACTGAAGAACGCGAACATCGACGAGCGCCAGCTCGATCGCACCGAGGCGATCATCCTCTCGATGACCCCGGCCGAGCGCCACGATCCGACCCTGATCAAGGGCAAGCGGCGCAAACGGATCGCCGACGGCTCGGGCACGCGGGTGCAGGAGGTGCGGGCGCTGGTCAAGCAGTTCGACCAGATGCGGGTGATGATGCGCTCGATGGCGAACGGCAAGATGCCGGACCCGCAGAAGCTGATGCAGATGAGCGGCCAGGCACCGCGGCCGAAGGTGCGCCGGCGCTAGGTCGGCCATCCGGCGGCTCCTCCGCCTCGCGTCCGCGCGTGCCGGCCGCTGCACGGAGCGGCTTTCCGCTACAGTTCTCCGCCGCATGGCAGTCAGGATCAGACTTCGTAGAGTGGGTTCGAAGAAGAACCCGGTGTGGCGGATCGTCGTCGCCGACAAACGTTCTCCGCGCGACGGGCGGACGATCGAGACGATCGGCCAGTACAACCCGCAGACCGAGCCCTCGACGATCGTCCTCGACGAGGAGCGCGCCCGCCACTGGATCGAGCACGGCGCCCAGCCGTCGGAGACCGTGGCCCACCTGCTGCGCACCAAGGGCATCGCCGCCCACGGCAGCTGAGCGCGCCCCGGCCGGATGACCGAGCTGCTCGAATTCCTCGTCAAGGCCCTCGTCGAGGATCCTGAGGCCGTCGAGATCGAGGAGCTCGAAGAGGACGGCGACCTCGTCTACGAGATCAGCGTCGCCGACGGCGATCTCGGCCGCGTGATCGGCAAAGGTGGCCGCGTCGCCAACGCGATCCGGACGATCGCCAAGGCGGCCGCGGTGCGGATCGACCGCCGCGTCATCGTCGACATCCTCGACTGAGCCTGGCGGCTTCCCGCCGTGCGGCTCGACATCTTCTCCCTCTTCCCGGAGTCGTTCGACTGGCTGCAGACGCAGCGCCCGGTGCAGAACGCGCTGCGGGAAGGGAACGAGCTGCGGCTCTTCAATTACCGCGACTCGACGCCGCTGACCGGGCGGCAGGTCGACGACGCGCCCTACGGCGGCGGCGCCGGGATGGTGCTGCGGGTCGACGTGATCGATGCGGCCCTGCAGGCCGCCTACGGCGAAGGGGCGCGGCCGCGGATCGTGCTGCTGACGCCGACCGGGCGGCTGCTCGACGACGAGCTGGCCGACGAGCTGGTCGCCGAGCCGCACGTGGCGCTCCTCTGCGGACGCTACGAGGGCTTCGACGAGCGGATCCACGAGCACTTCGCCGACGACGAGGTGTCGATCGGGCGCTACGTGTTGGCCGGGGGCGAGCTGCCGGCGATGGTGGTCGCCGACGTCCTGATGCGCAAGCTGCCGGGGGCGCTCGGCAACGCCTCCTCGGCCGCCGAGGACTCCTACAGCCGGGTGCTGGAGGGGATGCCGGAGTACCCGCACTACACCCGGCCGCCGGTCCACCGCGGCTGGTCGGTGCCCGAGGTCTTGCTCTCCGGGGACCACGAGAAGGTGCGCCAATGGCGCCTGGAAAGGTCCCGGGAACGTGCCGAGGCGTTCGCGGAGCAGGAGCGCAAGGCCGCTTCCGACACGGAATAGCTAACATTCCGCGACCGCGCGGATCCCACCCGGGGGCTGGGCGGTTTTTCTTCGCCACCAGCCAACCACCTCCGAAGAGACTTCACAGATGAGCTCAGTTATCGACAGCATCGAGCGCGACCAGCTGAAGAAGGGCCTGCCGCCCTTCGAGCCCGGCGATCGCGTCCGCGTCCACTTCCAGGTGATCGAGGGTTCGCGCAAACGGACCCAGGTCTTCGAGGGCGTGGTGCTGCGCCGGCAGGGCTCGGGCGCCCGCGAGACCTTCACCGTGCGCAAGCAGTCCTTCGGCGTCGGGGTCGAGCGGACGTTCCCGCTCCACTCGCCGAAGATCGAGAAACTCGAGGTCGCGGCGCGCGGTGACGTGCGCCGGGCCAAGCTGTACTACCTGCGCGGCCGGATCGGCAAGGCGGCCCGCGTCGCCGAGCGGCGTTGGGGCATCGACGAGGAGATGGTGTCGAGCGCGCCGCCCGCCGCCGAGGAGTCGACCGCGGTCGACGCCGAGGGCGTGAGCCAGGAGGAGGTCGTGCCGGAGGCGGTCCCGACCGAGGCCGAGCAGGCCGAGGCGGACGACGCTCCGGAGGAGGCTCCCGCCGTGGAGGCGGAGGCCACCGAGGCACCCGAGGAGCCCGAGGACGAGGAGCCGGACAAGTCCGGTGACTCCGACGAGGACTCCGCGGGCTGAAACTTTCGCTGCCCAAGCCGAAGAGCAAAGCGGGCGGCCTGATCGAGTTGGTCGTCATCGTCGCGCTCGCCCTCGGGCTGGCGCTGGCGCTGCAGGCCTGGGTGGTGAAGCCCTACCAGATCCCATCGGGCTCGATGGAACCGACGCTCGACGTCGGCCAGCGGGTCCTCGTCAACCGGTTCATCTACCACCTGCACGAACCGCACATCGGCGACATCGTCGTCTTCCATCCGCCCGCCGGCGCCGAGACCGCGGCCGAGTGTGGGGTCGACGCGTCAGACCGTGAGCCCTGCCCGAAGCCGACCCCGCAGCAGTCGAGCCAGACCTTCATCAAGCGGATCGTCGCCGTCGGCGGCGATACGCTCTCGATCAAAGAAGGGCACCCGGTGGTGAACGGGGTGGAGAAGGCCGACGAGCCCTACATCCGGCCGTGCGGGGCCGCGACGGTCTGCAACATGCCGAAGACGATCAAGATCCCCAGGGGCTACTTCTTCATGATGGGCGACAACCGCGGCGCCAGTGACGACAGCCGCTATTGGGGCCCGGTGCCGAAGGCCTGGCTGATCGGTGAGGCGTTCGCCACCTACTGGCCCCCGGACCGGATCGGCACCCTTTAGGCGTTCTTCGCCTTTTCCTTGGAGAATCGCGCGCGGTGAACTTCAGGATCCCGAAGCCGAAGTCGAGAGCGGGCGGGCTGGTCGAGCTCGTGGTGATCGTCGCCCTGGCCCTGGGGCTGGCCTTGGCGATCCAGGCCTGGATCGTCAAGCCGTACCAGATCCCATCGGGCTCGATGGAGCCGACGCTCGACGTCGGTCAGCGGGTCCTCGTCAACCGGTTCATCTACCACCTGCACGAACCGCACGCCGGCGACATCGTCGTCTTCCACCCGCCGGCGGGGGCGGAGTCGAGCAGCGAATGCGGGGTGCTGGTGAAGGAGGAGCAGCCGATCGAATCGGGGGAGTCGTGCCCGAAACCGACGCCGCAGCAGTCGAGCCAGACCTTCATCAAGCGGATCGTCGCGGTCGGCGGCGACACGCTCTCGGTCAAAGACGGCCATCCGGTGGTGAACGGGGTGGAGAAGAGCGACGAGCCCTACATCGACCCCTGCGGGGGCGGTTATGAGTGCAATTTGCCGAAGACGATCAAGATCCCGCCCGGCTACTTCTTCATGATGGGGGACAACCGTGGCGAAAGCGACGACAGCCGCTACTGGGGCCCGGTCCCGAAGGCCTGGATCATCGGCGAGGCCTTCGCGACCTACTGGCCTCCCGATCGAATCGGCCTCCTCTAGCCCGCGGGGCGCGCGCGCCCGGTGAGCGGCAAGCTGCACAAACGCCGCCTGCGGCGCAGCCAGCGGCTCTTCGACTTCGACCGCGGGCTCGCCCATCGCTTCGTCGCCGGGGCGGACGAGGCGGGGCGCGGCTGCCTTGCCGGGCCGCTGGTCGCGGCGGCGGTCCTCTTCGACTACGACCGGCTCTCGATCGGCGACCGCCGCATCCTCGGTGGCCTGCATGACTCCAAGCAGATGACCGAGGAGGCACGCCTGGAGATGTACCCGTGCGTGCTGCGCGCGGCGGCGCGGACGGCGATCGTGATCCGCTCGGCGCCGGGGATCGACCGCCGGGGCCTCCACGTGACCAACTGCGAGGCGCTCGGCGACGCCCTGGCGCGCCTCGAGCCCGGGCCCGAGGCGATCTGCCTGGTCGACGGCTTCCGGCTGCCGCGGGCGTCGGTCCCGCACCGGCGCGTGGTCGGCGGCGACCGCACCAGCGCCGCGATCGCCGCCGCCTCGGTGTTGGCG
>DATJUK010000178.1:0-5985 GCA_035502495.1 Solirubrobacterales bacterium | reverse complement strand
CCCTCCGCCGCCGCCCCTGACGCCCCGTGCGTTCGCACTTATCCCCCGTATCCGGGGATAAGTGCGAACGCACTCGGGCGCGGGAGGTGGGGCTGGCGGAGATCGAGGGGCTGCGGCGGATGCTGATCGCGGGCGAGGCGGTGCCGAGCGGGGTGCTGGAGCCGGAGGCGACGGTCGCGCAGCTCTACGAGCTCGACCGGCGCTACGGCGAGGCCGGCGGCGACCGCTGGTTCACCGCGCCCGCCGAGGGCGAGCCGCTCTCCTGCTGTCGCCTGCTGACCGACGGGCGGATCGGCCAGGTCGAGGACGTCGGCACCCGCGCGGACGCCCGCGAACGCGGCTACGCCAAGGCGGTCGTCCTCGCCGCCGTCGCCGCCGCCCAGGCCGACGGCAACGCGCCGATCTTCCTCACCGCCGAGGCCGCCGACTGGCCGCAGCTGATGTACGCCAACCTCGGCTTCGAGACGGTCGGCGACCTGACCACCCTCCGCCGCCGCCCCTGACGCCCCGTGCGTTCGCACTTATCCCCGGTATCCGGGGATAAGTGCGAACGCAAGGGGCGGGTGCTCTACATATGGGATACCGCTGCGGGCGAAAGTCTGTACGGGCGTACAAACGCCCGCTCGACCCCCGGCATTAGGCTCTTTTGGCTCTGTCTAGGGAGTTGTTGAAAGGAAATCGATCGCGGCCGGGCACCGGACGCGCCGCCAAGAGTGAGGGACAAGCCAAGCGATGAGCCGAATCCGCCAGCAGAACGTGACCGCAGCCCAGTGGAGCTCCAACGGTGAGTCCCTCGGCGCGCTCGATCTGACCCTGCCCGAGAACGCCGCCTTCGGCGCCAACGTCTTCGACGTCGAGGTGCAGAGAGAACGCCTGCCCGCCGACGTCTTCGAGAAGCTGCAGGCGACGCTCGAACACGGCGAGGCGCTCGACCCGAGCCTTGCCGACGCGGTGGCCGAGGCGATGATGGAGTGGGCGCTGGAGAACGGCGCCACCCACTACACCCACATGTTCCAGCCGCTGACCGGCTCGACCGCGGAGAAGCACGACTCCTTCTTCGAGCCGACCGGCGACGGCAAGCTGATCGCGGGCTTCTCCGGCAAGGACCTGATCCAGGGCGAGCCGGACGCCTCCTCGTTCCCGACCGGCGGCGTCCGCGCCACCTTCGAGGCGCGCGGCTACACCGCCTGGGACCCGACCAGCCCGGCCTTCATCCTCGAGAACCCGAACGGCACGCTGCTGGCGATCCCTACCGCCTTCGCCAGCTGGACCGGCGAGGCGCTCGACGCGAAGATCCCGCTGCTGCGCTCGATGGACGCCCTCTCGCAGACCGCGGTGAAGGCGCTGCGCCTGCTCGGCGACGATTCGACCGAACGCGTCTACACCACGGTCGGCCCGGAGCAGGAGTACTTCCTGATCGACGAGCAGTACTTCTTCGAGCGGCCTGACCTGATCTCCACCGGCCGGACCCTCTTCGGCGCCAAGCCGCCGAAGGGCCACGAGCTCGACGACCACTACTTCGGCTCGATCCCGGAGCGCGTGCTCGCCTTCATGATGGAGTCGGAACTGGAGATGCGCAAGCTCGGCATCCCGGTCAAAACCCGGCACAACGAGGTGGCCCCCGCCCAGTACGAGATCGCGCCGATCTTCGAGAGCTCGAACGTCGGCTCCGACCACCAGCAGCTGCTGATGCGGACGCTGGAGAACGTCGCCCGCCGCTACGGCCTGATCTGCCTGCTGCACGAGAAGCCCTTCGCGGGCGTCAACGGCTCCGGCAAGCACAACAACTGGTCGATGGCCACGGACTCCGGCGCCAACCTGCTGAACCCGGGTGACACGCCGGAGGACAACATCCACTTCCTGTTCTTCTGCACGGCGGTGATCCAGGCGGTCAACAAGCACCAGGGCCTGCTGCGGGCCTCGGTCGCCAACATCGGCCAGGACCACCGGCTCGGAGCCAACGAGGCGCCGCCGGCGATCATCTCGATCTTCCTCGGCGCCGAACTGGAAAAGGTGTTCGAGGCGATCGCGACCGGGGAAGGCGATCCCAGCACCCCCGCCTCGTTCCTCGACCTCGGCTCCTCGGTGCTGCCGCCCCTGCCGCTCGACGGCGGCGACCGCAACCGGACCTCGCCGTTCGCCTTCACCGGCAACAAATTCGAGTTCCGGGCGCTCGGGTCGAGCATGTCGCTGGCCTTCCCGAACACGGTCCTGAACACGATCGCGGCCGAGGCGATCGACGAGCTGGCGGGCAAGCTGAAGGCGAAGCTCGACGCCGGCTCGGCGATGCCCGAGGCGGTGATCGAGATCGTCAAAGACTCCTACCTGGCGAACAAGGTCGTCTGCTTCAGCGGCGACGGCTACTCCGAGGAGTGGCACGACGAGGCCGCGCGGCGCGGGCTGAAGAACCTGAAAACCACCCCGGACGCGCTGCCGGAAGTGGTCGCCGACGACACCGTGAAGGCGTTCGAGGAGTACAACGTCCTCTCCAGGCGGGAGCTCGAATCGCGCTACGACGTCTGGGTCGAGCAGTACGCGGCGCGGGCCAACATCGAGGCCGAGGAGACGTTCTCGATCGGCCAGACGATGATCCTCCCGGCGGGGCTGCGGCAGCTGGCGCTGATCTCCTCGGCGGGGGTCTCCGCCCTCGAGGGCGAGATCCGCGAGCTGGTCGACGACCTGGTCGCCACGCTCGGCGAGCTGAAAGACGCCAACGCGGTGCCGGGCGACCTCGAGGGGCTCGACCTGGCCACCTACGCCCGCGACAGCCAGCTGGCGGCGATGAGCAGGGTCCGCGAGGTCGGCGACCAGCTGGAGCGCGTCGTCGCCGACGACCTCTGGCCGCTGCCGAAGTACGAGGAGATGCTGTTCATCAAGTAGCCCCGGCGTGGCCGCCCGGAGTGCGTTCGCACTTATCCCCGGTATCCGGGGATAAGTGCGAACGCATCAGGAGAGCGGGCCTTCGTGGCTCTCGTCGGCGGGGTCCGGGGGCGGTGGTTCACCGTCCTCGGGCGGCAGGTCCTTGTTGTGCTCGGGCGGTTCCTTGATCGCCCAGCGGATCAGCCAGAGGACCCCGACCGCGCCGACGATCGGGATCATGCCGCCGAAGAGGACCGGCTCCCAGGCCTCTTCGGCGCGGACGATCCGGACCCCGGCGGTGACCACCTCCGGCTGGATCATGCGGGCGCCTTCGGCAGCCCGGGCCCGCCGGCGAGCGGGTTGAGGTCGGCGAGCAGCTCGAGCAGACGCGGCTGCGGCTCGGCGTCGTCGATCACGATCGCCGTCCCCGGCCAGGCGTGACGGCAGTACCGCGCGTAGGCCTGGCGCGAGGAGAGGTCGGGCTCGTAGATCCAGCAGCCGCTGTTCCAGTAGCGGGTGGAGCCGTGGGTGGCGCGCACGTCGTCGAGCGGCTGGTGGGTGTGGGCGAAGACGATCTTCTCCGCCTCGCGGTCGTAGCCGAGGTTGGCGACCACCTGGGAGAACGCCTCGAGCGCGTGCTCGGTCGGGCTCGAGCGCGAGAGCACGGTCGGCTCGGGGTACTGCGGGTGCGACGGCGCCGGGCCGGGCAGCGGCTGCTCGCGGGCCTGGCGGGCGGCCTCGTCGGCGACCACGGCGTCGAAGTGCGCGACGCTGGGCAGCCCCACGGTGTCGCCCGCGGTCCGATCGCGGACGTGGGCGGCGACGCGGCGGACGCCGCGCACCGGGGCCCCGGCGGTCGCGGCGATCCGGCCCGCGCGCCGGGCGGCGCCGAAGACGTTGCGCTGCGCATGGGTGCCGTGGGGCATCTGGGCGGCGATGTAGAGCCACTCGGTGAGCAACGTCGTCACCGACTCGTAGTCGGCCTCGCAGGTCGGCTCCTCCGGGCCGCCCGCGGCGATCGCCCAGAGCGTCCGGGTGAGGAGGCGGGAACCGCGCGAGCCGCTCATCCGGGCGTGCGGGTCGAGGTAGTGCCCGTGGGTGCAGAGAACGCCGGCGAAGCTGTAGGTCGGGTAGGCGATCTCGACCTCGACCCCGGGCAGGCGCGCTTCGAGGAAGCGCTGGAAGAAGGCGGGGCCGGGCGGCTCGTGGATCGCGCCGCCGTCGGGACGGAGCGTCTCGCCGCGCGCCAGCGCCGCCTCCAGTTGGTTCTCTTCGTCGCGGTGGACGAGGTGGTGGTCGTGGTTGCCGGCGAGGAAGACGAAGCGCTTGCCGGGCAGCTTCTCGGCGACCAGCCGGAGGAGCCCGGCGGCGGCGTCGACCGCGTCGGCGACCGAGCCGAAGAGGAAGTCGAAAAGGTCGCCGAGCAGGATCACCTCGTCGACGCCGTCGAGCGCGGGCGCCAGGCGCGCGAGGAAGAAGTCCTCGCGCAGGAGGTCACGGCCGGTCCAGGCGCCGAAGTGCGTGTCGGAGATGACCAACGCTCGCAAGGAGCCTGAGTCTAGGCGGGTCGCCTAAGCGCGGCTTCAGGAGCGCGGGCGCAGGCGCATCGCGAGGCCGCCGCGGGGCGAGAGCGTCGGCATCTGGCGCACCGTCATCGTGCGGCCCGGCAGGGCGTCGGCGCGGAGCCGCTGGAGGAACATCGTCAGCACCAGCTTCACCTCCATCTGGCCGAAGCGCTTGCCGATGCAGATCCGCTTGCCGCCGCCGAAGGGGACGTAGGCGCCCCGCGGCAGCGCCGCTTTGCGCTCGCGGGTGAAGCGCTCGGGGACGAAGGCCTCGGGCTCGGGGAAGACCTCGGGGATGCGGTGACTGGCCCAGGAGACGTAGGCGACGTAGGCCCCGCGCGGCACCCGGTAGCCGCCGAACTCGAAGTCGCGGACGGCGCGCCGCGGGCCGATCCAGGCGGGCGGGTAGAGGCGCAGCACCTCGTCGACGACCATGTCCAGGTAGGGGAGCTCGCGCTCCAGCTGGTCGATCGTCGGCGCCGCGCCGGCCAGCACCTGGTCCTGCTCCTCGCAGAGCCTCGCCAGCGCGTCGGGGTGGCGGGCGAGTTCGTGAAGGGCGAAGGTGACGGTCGAGGTCGAGGTGTCGTGGCCGGCGAACATCAGGGTCATCACCTGGTCGCGGACCTCGGTGTCGGTGAAGCGCTCGCCCGCCTCGCCGCGCGCTTCGACCAGAAGGCTGAGGATGTCGCGCCGGCCGCTGTCGGGGGCGGATCGGCGACGGGCGATCTCCTCGTAGACGATCCCGTCGAGGACGGCGCGGGAAGACATCATCTTCTTCCAGGGCGAGCCCGGCCCGCGCAGCAGCCGCACCGCGTAGTCGGTGCCGTAGTAGCTGAGCGCCCGCTCGAAGTGGTGCGCCGCCGCGGCCCCCTTGCCTGCCTCGTCGGGATCGAGGCCGAGCAGCGCCCGCATCGCGATCCGCATCGCCAGGCGCCGCATCCAGGCGTAGACGTCGACGACGGTGCCGGGGCGCAGATCGGCGAGCGCCGCCTCGGTCTCGGCCTTCATCGCCGCGGTCGAGGCCTCGATCTGCTCGCGGTGGAAGGCGGGGAGCATGATCGCCCGGGCGCGGTCGTGGTAGGCGTCGTCGATCGTCAGCAGGCCGTCGCCGAGCAGCGGGATCAGGTCGCCGAAGCTCGACTCGCGCCAGTGGAAGTTCTCCGGCCGGCCGACGGTGACGAAGTGGTTCGCCTCCGGGCCGAGCATGAAGACCGAGCGGATGTGGAGCAGCCGCATGCTGAAGATCGGTCCGTGCTTTTCGTAGGCGTCGAGCAGCAGCGGCAGCGGGTCGCGCGCCATCCGCATCGTCCGGGCGACGTTGAAGTCGGCCGGGCCGGGCGGGAAGACACCCCTCACCCGCCACTCCGAGGCGAGGTCGGCGGCCACCCGCCGGACCGGGTTTGCCGACAGCCGCGGCGGGCGCTCGGCGAGCGGCGCGGAGGAGTCGACCGTGGCCATCGCGGCAAGCATAACTGGCCGGCCGGCCAGTTTTCTCTTGGGGTGAGCGGGTGATTCTGCGGTGCTTGTCGGGCGGGGAAGGGACGGCAAGGGACGAGGAAAG
>DATJUK010000177.1:0-5233 GCA_035502495.1 Solirubrobacterales bacterium | reverse complement strand
CGAGCGCGATAAGCCGCATGTGAACGTCGGCACCATCGGTCACATCGACCATGGCAAGACGACGCTGACGGCCGCGATCACCAAAACCCTCTCGACCGTGGGCGGTGCCGAGGCGCAGTCGTTCGAGGAGATCGACAACGCGCCGGAGGAGAAGGAACGCGGCATCACGATCGCGACCTCCCACGTCGAGTACCAGACCGAGAACCGCCACTACGCGCACGTCGACTGCCCGGGGCACGCCGACTACGTGAAGAACATGATCACCGGCGCCGCGCAGATGGACGGCGCGATCCTGGTCGTCTCCGCCGCCGACGGCGTCATGCCGCAGACCCGCGAGCACATCCTGCTCGCCCGTCAGGTGAACGTGCCGCACGTGATCGTCTTCCTCAACAAAATCGACATGGTCGACGACGAGGAACTCGTCGAGCTGGTCGAAGAGGAGGTCAAGGACCTGCTCAACGAATACGACTTCCCGGGCGAAGAGACGCCGATCATCAAGGGCTCGGCCCTGAAGGCGCTGGAAGGCGACGAAGAGGCCCAGAAAGCGGTCTTCGAGCTGGCCGCGGCGCTCGACTCCTACATCCCGGAGCCGGTCCGCGAGCTCGACAAGCCGTTCCTGATGCCGATCGAGGACATCTTCTCGATCACCGGCCGCGGCACCGTCGCCACCGGTCGCATCGAGCAGGGCGTCGTCAACACCGGCGACGAGGTCGAAATCGTCGGCATCCACCCGGAGACGAGCAAAACCACCGTCACCGGCGTCGAGATGTTCCGCAAGCTCCTCGACGAGGGCCAGGCGGGCGACAACATCGGCGCGCTGCTCCGCGGCACCAAGCGCGAGGAGATCGAGCGTGGGCAGGTTCTCTGCAAGCCGGGCTCGATCACCCCGCACACCAAGTTCAAAGCCGAGGTCTACTGCCTGAAGAAGGAGGAGGGTGGTCGCCACACTCCGTTCTTCTCCGGCTACCGTCCGCAGTTCTACTTCCGCACCACCGACGTGACCGGGATCGCCAACCTCCCCGAGGGGACGGAGATGGTGATGCCGGGTGACAACGTCGAGATGACGATCGAGCTGATCCAGCCGATCGCCATGGATCAGGGCCTGCGGTTCGCCATCCGCGAGGGTGGCCGCACCGTCGGCTCGGGGGTCGTGTCCGAGGTCATCGAGTAACGAATCCCAGCAGCACCAGGGGCGGGGCCGTGACGCCCGCCCCGACCGCCCTCCGGGGCGGAAAACCGCAAAGACATACGACCGGGGCGGCGCCCCAGAAGCAAGGGGCCCCGCCCTCTTTGCGCCCTAAGACGAGGACAAGGAAAAGTTTGAAGTGGCAGCCATAGCGGCACAGAAAATCCGAATCAGGCTGAAGGCCTACGACCACGACGCGATCGATCGCGCGGCGCGCGAGATCGTCGAGACGGCCGAGCGCACCGGCGCCACCGTGTCCGGTCCCGTGCCCCTGCCCACCGAGAAAAACGTCTACTGCGTGATCCGCTCGCCGTTCAAGGACAAGGACTCGCGCGAGCACTTCGAGATCCGCACCCACAAGCGGCTGATCGACATCCTCCAGCCGTCGCCGAAAACCGTCGACTCGCTGCAGCGGCTCGACTCGCTGCCCGCCGGCGTCGACATCGAGATCCGGCTGTAAGGCATGGCGGCGATCCTCGGCAAGAAGCTCGGCATGACCCAGGTCTTCCAGGAGGACGGCACCGTGGTGCCGGTCACCGTGATCGAAGCCGGCCCCTGCAAGGTGACCGCGGTCCGCGAGACCGAGCGCGACGGCTACGCCGGCGTGCAGCTCGCCTTCGGCGAGGTCAAGCAGGGCAAGCTCTCGAAGGGCGAGGAAGGCCACCTGAAGAAGGCCGGCGCCCCGCCGCTCCGCCACCTGGTCGAGTTCCGCGACGAGGACCTCGGCGCCGAGGAGGGCCCGAAGATCGGCGACGACGTCACGGTCGAGGGGTTCGAGGCGGGCCAGAAGGTGAAAGTCGCCGGGATCACGATCGGCAAGGGCTTCCAGGGCGGGATCAAGCGCCACAACTTCAGCCGCGGCCCGGTCACCCACGGCTCGCACAACGTCCGCGCGCCGGGCTCGATCGGCGCCTCGGCCTTCCCCGCCCGCGTGTTCAAAGGGATGCGGATGCCGGGCCAGATGGGCAACGTGCGCCGCACCCAGCGCGGCCTCGAAGTCGCCTCGATCGACGCCGAGCGCAACCTGCTTCTGATCAAGGGCTCCGTCCCCGGCGCCAAGAACTCGATCGTCGAGGTCCGCACCGATGGCTGACAAAGCTCCCGTCCTGGGCAAGACCACCAAAGCCGATCTTCCCGACGCGCTCTTCGCCGAGCCGTTCCACCAGTCGCTGGTCCACGAGGCCGCCCGTGCCGACCTCGCCTCGCGGCGTCGCGGCACCGCCTCGACCCTGACCCGCGGCGAGGTCGCCTTCACCACCGCCAAGGCCTGGCGGCAGAAGGGCACCGGCCGCGCCCGGGTCGGCTCGCTCGGCGTCTCCAGCCGCTTCGGCGGTGGCGTCACCTTCGGTCCGAAGCCGCGCCACTACACGGTCAAGGTGAACCGCAAAGCCCGCCGGCGGGCGATGCGCTCGGCCCTCTCCGTCCACGCCGAGCGTGGCTCGGTCGCGATCCTGAATGCCGCGGACTTCGACACCCCGTCGACGAAATCGGCGGCCCAGGCGCTGGCCAAATGGGGCGCCAAGAACCCGATCCTGGTCGTCCTCACCGCCGAGGAGACCGGGGCGATGAAGAGCTTCCGCAACATCCCCCGCACCACCGTGCTCGAGGTCGGCGCGACCGGCGTCGCCGACGTGATCGGCGCCGCCGCGATCGTCATCTCCGAGACCGCGCTGAAGTCGCTGGAAGAGCGCCTCGGCGCGGCGGGCACCAAAGAGGAGGCGGTCGCCTGATGGATGCCCGCACGATCCTCATCCGCCCGGTGATCTCGGAGAAGAGCTACGCCTTGATCGCCGAGGGCAAGTACACCTTCCGGGTCGACGACCGCGCCCACAAGACCCAGATCGCGCAGGCGGTCGAAGAGGTCTTCGGCGTCGACGTCGCCGCGGTCCGCACCGCCAAGGTGCGGTCGAAGCCGAAGCGTCGAGGCCTGACCAAAGGGCGTACCCGCGCCTGGAAGAAGGCCGTCGTGCAGCTCGCGCCGGGCGAGCGGATCGAGTTGTTCGAAGGCGGACAGACCGCGTAGGCGGCCTAGGGATGGAGCTTTAGAGATGCCGAACCGCAAAACGAAACCGACCAGCCCGGGCCGCCGCTTCGCGACCTACCCGCTGCGCGAGCAGGTGACCGCCTCCGAGCCGGAACGGAAGCTGACCGAAGGGCTGAAAAAGTCCGGCGGCCGCAACTCCAACGGGCGGATCACCGCCCGTCACCGCGGCGGCGGCGCCAAGCGGCGCTACCGGAAGATCGACTTCAAGCGCCTCAAGGACGGCGTGCCCGCCACGGTCGCGACGATCGAGTACGACCCCAACCGGTCGTGCTACATCGCCCTGCTCCACTACGCCGACGGGCACAAGGACTACATCCTCGCCCCGGCGGCGCTGAAGGTGGGGGACACGGTGAAATCCGGTCCCGAGGCCGACATCAAACCGGGCCACGCGATGGCGCTGGGCCAGATGCCGACCGGCACGATCGTCCATAACGTCGAGCTGATCCCGGGCCAGGGGGGCAAGATGGGCCGCTCCGCCGGCACCGCGATCCAGCTGGTGGCGAAGGAGGGCGAGATGGTCACCCTGCGGCTGCCGAGCACCGAGATGCGGATGGTCCGCGCCGAGTGCCGCGGCTCGATCGGGGTCCTCTCCAACGCCGAGCACCAGAACATGAAGGTCGGCAAGGCCGGTCGCAGCCGCCACAAGGGCAAGCGCCCGCAGAGCCGCGGCGTGGCGATGAACCCGGTCGACCACCCGCACGGCGGCGGCGAGGCCCACCACACCCCCGGCGGCCACCCGGTCACCCCGTGGGGCAAGCCCACGCTCGGCTACCGGACCCGCAAGAAGGGCAAGCAGTCCGACCGTTACATCGTCCGCGGCCGGCGTCGCGGCAAGAAGAAGGGTGGGAGGTAACCCGTGGGCCGTTCGACGAAAAAGGGCCCGTGGGTGGAGGAGCGCCTGATGGGCCGGATCGAGGCCCAGAACGAGGCCGGCAAAAAACAGATGGTGAAAACCTGGTCGCGCGCCTCGACGATCTTCCCCGAGATGGTCGGTCACACGATCGCCGTCCACGACGGCAAAAAACACGTGCCGGTCTTCATCTCCGAGTCGATGGTCGGGCACAAGCTGGGCGAGTTCGCCCCGACCCGCACCTTCCGCTCGCACGGCGGTCGCGACTAGGCACCTGGACTGACTGATGGCAGACGAGAAAGACAAAAAAGAGAAAAAAGACTCCAAAGGCGCCGAGGCCAAAGCCGAGAAATCGGCGGAGAAAGCCGCTGCCAAAAAAGAGTCGAAACCGGCTGCCAAAAAAGACGCGCCGAAAAAAGAGGCTGCGAAAAAAGACTCCGACAAAAAAGAGTCGAAAAAAGCTGCGCCGAAAGCCGACAAAAAAGAGGCCAAAGGCAAAGAGGCCAAAGGCAAAGACGACAAACCGGCCAAAAAACCGCGCCGTCGAGCCAAAAAAGCCGACGCGAAAGCCGAGGAGAAAAAATCGGCTCCGTCGCGTCGCCGCCGGGGCGCCGAGTCGGACGAGCTGCCGGTCGTGCGCGCGACCGCGAAATACGTCCGCGTCGCCCCGCGCAAGGCGCGCCTGGTCGCCGACCAGGTCCGCGGCCTCCACATCGAGCAGGCCCGCGCGCTGCTCGCCTTCTCGCCCCGCGGCGCCGCCCGCGACATCCAGAAGCTGATCGACTCGGCGGCGGCGAACGCCGAGAACAACCACGACCTGATCGGTGACGAGATGCGGATCACCTCGATCACGGTCGACGAAGGTCCGACCCTGCGCCGTTTCCGCCCCCGGGCGCTCGGCCGCGCCACCCCGATCAACAAGCGGACCAGCCACATCGCCGTGGCGCTGACCCCCGTCGAAGACTAGGAACGAGTAGAGCAAGCTATGGGACAGAAGATCCACCCCGAGGGTTTCCGCGTCGGCTACATCCACGACTGGAAGTCGAACTGGTTCGAGGAGAAAAACTTCGCCGACGTCCTCCAGGAAGACCTGGCGATCCGGGACCACATCGAAAACAAGCTTTCGCACGCCGGCCTCTCGAACATCACGATC
>DATJUK010000176.1:0-17594 GCA_035502495.1 Solirubrobacterales bacterium | reverse complement strand
GCGACGCCCGGGCCGTCACGCTTCCAGGGAGAACGTCACAAGGACGGGAGCTTTGTGAGGGCAAACGGCGGCGTGGCCCGGGGCCATGCGATTCGCGCGCGGCCCCCGCGCCTCCGGCCGGCCCCCGCACCCAGCCATCTCCCGCGCCCGAGGCCGATCAACCAGAGGGCCGCCGCCGAACCCGTAGCCGACGCTCGTGAGCCGGGAGTGGGGGTACCCCGAACGAACCTCCCGGCTGTTGTGAGAGAGGGGTACCCCCACTCCCGGCCCCCGCGCCCCACCAGCATCCCTTCACCGCTCCCCTACGCGATCCCCGGCAGCGCCACGTCCGCCTCCTCCTGCTCGGGCCTGATCGCAGTCATCCGTTCGGCCCGTCGCTGCTGCCAGGTCGCGAAGCCCATCGCGGCCACCGTGGAGAGGAAGAGGATCATCGCCACTACGTACACTTCGACCGGGATCCCGCGCTGGGCGGCGCCGAAGATGTAGAGCGGGAAGGTCACCGTCGAGCCGGCGTTGAAGTTGGAGATCACGAAGTCGTCGATCGAGAGCGCGAAGGCGAGCATCGCGCCGCCGAAGATCCCCGGCAGGATGAGCGGGAAGGTGACCAGGCGGAAGGTGGTGAAGGCGTCGGCGCCGAGGTCCTTCGCCGCCTCCTCGAGGCTGCGATCGAAGCCGATCAGCCGCGAGCGCACCACCACCACGACGAAGCTGATGCAGAACATGACGTGGGCGATCAAGAGCGTCTCGAAGCCCAGCGACGGGGTGCCGAGGATGAGGAAGAAGGACAGCAGCGAGGCCCCCATCACCACCTCGGGCGTCGCCATCGGGATGACGATCAGGAAGTTGGCGACCCGGCGGCCGAAGAAGCTGTGGCGGACCAGGGCGAGCGCCATCATCGTGCCGATGATGGTCGAGATCACCGTCGCCAACACCGCCAGCTTGAGGCTCGTCACCAGTGCCTTGGTGAGTTCGGTGTCACTGAACGGGTGTGACCAATGCTTGAGGGTGAAGCCGACCCAGGTGAAGTTGTAGCGCCCGGCCGGGTTGTTGAAGGAGAAGACGAAGATCACCACGATCGGGATCAGCAGGTAGACCACGACCAGGACCGCGACGATGATCACCGTGTGTTCGCGCAGCCAGCGCCAGGCGCGCGCGGCACCGGACTCGGCGCTCAGCGAGCCGCGCCCGGCAGTGGTGGTGGCGGGGGTGGCGCTCATACGGCCTCCTGTCCCATCAGTGCCTCCGAGCCGGCGAACCGGATGTAGACGAAGACGACGATCATGATCACGGCCATCAGGACGAAGGAGAGCGCCGCCGCCGCCGAGTAGTTCGACTGGGTCAGGTAGAGCGACTGGATCACGTTGCCGATCATCCGGTTGTTGGCGCCGCCGAGGAATTCGGCGTTGACGTAGTCACCCACGGCGGGGATGAAGGTGAGGAGCGTGCCCGCGACGACGCCCGGGAGCGACAGTGGCAGGGTCACTTTCCAGAAGGTCGAGGAGGCGCTCGCGTAGAGGTCTTTGGAGGCCTCGAGCACCCTGACGTCGATCCGCTCGAGGCTGGCATAGAGCGGCAGCACCATGAACGGGAGGAAGTTGTAGGTGATGCCGGCGATCACCGCGAAGCCCGTGTAGAGGATGTGACCGCTGGGGACGAGCCCGATCGTGTGGAGGAATTCGGTGACCGGGCTTTCGTCGGCGAGGATCGTCTTCCAGGCCAGGGTGCGGACGAGGTAGGTGGTGAAGAACGGCGCCACCACCGCGAACAGCAGCAGGTTCCGCCATTTCCCCGCCTTGAAGGCGATCACGTAGGCGAGCGGGTAGGCGATCACCAGGCAGAGGAACGTGGCGATGGCGGCGTAGATGAAGGAGCGGAAGAACTGCGTGTCGTACAGTTCCAGCGCCTCCTTGTAGTTCGACCACTCCCAGGTGAAGTGATAGTGGAGGGTGCCGGGGATTTCCGTGTCAAGCGAGAGCTTCGCCATGAAGTACAGCGGAATGACGAAGAAGACGATCAGCCAGAACGCCCCCGGGAAGAGCAGGAAGTAGGCGACCGATCGGCGGCGGATTGCGGCGGCCATCGGGCTACCCGTTCAACACTTCGTCGAAGGCGCGGATCACGTTTTTTTCCTCCTGGCCTTCGAGGGTCGGGGTGGGCGAGCAGTTCTTGGTGAACGACTGGCTCGGGAAGATCAGGTGGTTTTCGGCGAGTTCCGGATTGCGCTTGAGAAGGACCTGCTGCACGCCTTCGACCGGCGACACGTAGTTCACGTATTCGGTGATGTTGGCCTGGACCTCGGGTTTGTAGACGTAGTTCATGAACGCCTCGGCGGCCGTCGGGTTCGGCGCGCCCACCGGGATCACCATGTCTTCGGACCAGAGCATGCAGCCCTCGGTCGGCATCCGCCATTCCAGGTTCGGGTTGTCGATCTGCAGCTGCACCGCGTCGCCCGACCAGCCCATCACCGCGGTCGCGTTGCCGTTGGTCAGATCCTGGGCGTAGTCGTTCCCGGTGAACCGGCTGACCTGACCGTCGCTGGCGGCTTCGCCGATTTTTTCGATCGCCTTCAGCCAGTCGGCTTCGGTGGCCTTTTCGGTGTCGACGCCTTCGCACTTCATCACCAGCGGCACCGTTTCCCGCACTTCGTTCAGGAAGTCGACCTTGCCCTTGTATTTCGGGTTGAACAGGTCGCAGATGGAGTGGACGTCCGGCGCTTTTTCCTTGTTCACGATGATCCCGGTCATACCGCTCTGCCACGGCACCGTGTAGCTGCGTTCGGGATCGAAGGGCGGGTGGCGCAGGCTCTTGGAGAGGTTCCTCTCCACTTCCGGCAGCGCCGACTTGTCGAGTTCCTGGACGTACCCCAGTTTCATCATCTTCGCGACCTGGTAATCGGCGAGGACGAAGATGCTGCGGCCGCCGGATTCACCCGACGACAGAAGCGGCTGCATCTTGTTGAAGAATTCTTCGTTGGAGTTGATGTCTTCGTGGTATTCGACTTTGATGCCGGTCGCCTTTTCGAAGTTGGGGACCGTCTTTTTGTCGATGTACAGCGGCCAGTTGGAGATCACCAGGGTCCCGCTCGCCTTCTTTTCCAGCTGGACCTTCGCCGCGGTCGCTTCCACCGGGCCTTCGATCCCGCTGCCGCACGCCGCCAGGCCGACCGCCGCGGCGAGCGCCGCCAGCGCCATCGCCACCCTCGGCAGGGCCCGTCGGCGGGTGTCCCCGGTTCCCACGTCAGCCTTCCCCGTGCGGTGACGCGGTCACCACGTGCATGTGCTCGGGCGCCCAGCTCAGCGTCACCTTGGCGCCACCGCCGGGCAGGCGCCGGCGTTCGGCCTCGTCGGCGTTCGGGATCAGGACCGTCATCCGCACGTCGCCGCCGAGGCCGACGACGATCTGCGTCGCCGTCCCCAGGTAGAGGGAGCTCTCGACCACTCCCTCGACCCGCGGCTCGTCGGCGCCCGTCGCGACCGGTTGGTCGTCGAGCGAGACCTTCAGCTTCTCCGGCCGCACCACCGCGGCGCAGCCTTCGCCCGGCCGCAGGTCGCCGGTGTCGGCGGCCACCTCGGGGCCCGAGTCGAGCTTCACCCGGCCCGGCGCCGCCACCGACGCCGGCATCAGGTTCGAGACGCCGATGAAGCCGGCGACGAAGCTGGTGGTCGGCCGGTCGTAGACCTCCTCGGGGTTGCTGACCTGTTCGACGTGGCCGCGGTTCATCACCGCGATCCGGTCCGACATCGTCAGCGCCTCCTCCTGGTCATGGGTGACGTAGACGAAGGTGATCCCGACCTCGCGCTGGATCCGCTTCAGTTCCACCTGCAGGCCCTTGCGGAGCTTCAGGTCGAGGGCGCCGAGCGGCTCGTCGAGCAGCAGCACTTTCGGCAGGTTGACCAGCGCCCGCGCCAGCGCCACCCGCTGCTGCATGCCGCCGGAGAGCTGCGACGGCCGCCGGCCCGCCTCGCGCGCCAGCCCCACCCGTTTCAGCTCGGTCGCCACCCGCTCGGCGATCTCGTCCTTGTCGACTTTCTTGCGCTTCAGCCCGAAGGCGACGTTCTTCTCCACGCTCAGGTGGGGGAAGAGCGCGTAGCTCTGGAAGACGGTGTTGGTCGGCCGCTTGTGCGGCGGCAGCGCGGCGACGTCCTCGCCCTCGATCGCGATCTCGCCGCTGGTCGGCCGCTCGAAGCCGGCGATCATCCGCAGCGTCGTCGTCTTGCCGCAGCCGCTCGGGCCGAGCAGGGTGAAGAATTCGCCCTGGCCGAGCTCGAGCGAGAGGTCGTCGACCGCGGTGAAGTCGTCGAAGCGTTTGGTGACGTTGCGCAGGGCGACGCTCGGCGTCTCCGCCGCCGGGGCGCTCGCCGCCGCCGCGACCGCATCGGTGCCGGTCACGCCGCCACCCCCCTCGGGACGACGGGGACCGCCGCGTCGGGCCGGTGGATCGAACGGCCGGACGTCGGGCCGGGCCTGCCGCGCAGATCCGCCGCCTCGTCCGCGGCGCGCCCCGGCGCCGCCTTGTCGCACTCCGAGTCGTCGTATCCGATCACGATCTCTCCCATCGATTGGTCCTCAGAAGTCTCGCTCACGCGCCTCACCGGTCCGACGCCCCCGTCGGAATCGCTGCACTCTCCATAGAGCGAAGGTATGCCTCGGCGGATCGAGAGGCAAGTGGCGAATGTCCTAAAAGGCCAGTCCGGGCTTATACCTGGTGTATAAACGTAGGCGGGGCGCTTGACCCTGAAGCAACTTGCGGTCGTACCGGGCGGGCTTTAGCTTTGTCCATAACGTCGCAAGCGTTCGGAAGGAGAGCGGTAATGGCCACCGCACCGCAGGTAGTCGATTCAGAACTTCAGCAACTTGCCCGCCGGCATCTCTGGATGCATTTCTCGCGCATGGGCTCCTACAGCCCTGACCACGAGATCCCGCTGATCACGCGGGCGGAGGGCGCCTACGTCTACGACGAGCACGGGAATCGCTACCTCGACGGGCTCTCGGCGCTCTTCTGCGTCAACGCCGGCCACGGCCGCAGCGAGTACGGAGAGGCCGCCGCGCGCCAGGTCGAAGAGCTCGACTTCTACACCTTGTGGAGCTACGCCCACCCGAAGGCGATCGAACTCGCCTCGCGGATCGCCGGGCTGGCCCCGGGCGACCTGAACCGGGTCTTCTTCACCAACGGCGGCTCCGAGGCGGTCGAGTCGGCGCTGAAGCTCGCCCGCAACTTCCACCGCGCCCACGGCAAAGGCCAGAAGCACAAATTCATCGCCCGCGAGGTCGCCTACCACGGCACCTCGCTGGGGGCGCTCTCGGCGACCGGGATCACCGAGCTGCGCAACCAGTTCGAACCGCTGGTCTCCGGCGCCTGCCACGTGCCGAACACCAACATCTACCGCTGGCCCGAGGACCGCGACCCGATGTGGGCCGCCGACGCGATCGAGGAGCGGATCATCTTCGAGGGCCCGGAGACGGTGGCCGCGGTGATCCTCGAGCCGGTCCAGAACGCGGGCGGCTGCTTCGTCCCGCCGGACGGCTACTTCCAGCGCGTGCGCGAGATCTGCGATCGGCACGACGTGCTGATGATCTCCGACGAGGTGATCTGCGCCTGGGGCAGGCTCGGCCACTACTTCGGCTGCGAACGCTTCGGCTACCAGCCGGACATGATCACCACCGCCAAGGCGCTCACCTCGGCCTACGCGCCGATGGGCGCGGTGATCGCCTCCGACCGCGTCTTCGAGCCGTTCAGCGAGGGCAACGCCTCGTTCGCCCACGGCTTCACCTTCGCCGGCCACCCGGTCGCGGCGGCGATCGCGATGGCCAACCTCGACGTCTACGAGCGCGAGGACCTCTGCGGCCACGTGCTGGCCAAGGAGGACGAGTTCCGCGGCATGCTGGAGAGCCTTCGCGACCTGCCGATCGTCGGCGACGTACGCGGCGCCGGCTACTTCCAGGCGATCGAGATGGTCAAAGACAAGGAGACCAAGGAGAGCTTCGACGACGAGGAGTCGGAGAAGCTCCTGCGCGGCTTCCTCTCGGCCGAGCTCTACAAGCGCGGGCTGATCTGCCGCGCCGACGATCGCGGCGACCCGGTGATCCAGCTCGCCCCGCCGCTGACCTGCGACACCGAGCAGTTCGAAGAAATCCACGACGTCCTGCGCGGCGTCCTCTCGGACGCCTGGGACCACCTCGTGGGGTAACCGGCAAGGAGGATGCGTGCTCACGGTCCAGAGCCTCCTCGATGAGCTCGACCTCGAACTGGCGACCGGCTCCAAGGGGGCCGCGGCGCCGGTTCGGTGGGTGCACATCTCCGAGTTGCAGGACCCGACGCCGTGGCTGTCGGGCGGGGAGCTGATGCTCACCACGGGCATCCCCCTGGACACCGAGAAAAAACAGCGCCAGTTCGTCGCCGACCTCGCCGAGCGCAACCTCGCCGGGCTCGGCTTCGGCACCGGGTTCAGCCATGCACGATTGCCTAAAGCTCTGGTGGACGAGGCCGAAAAGCTCTCGTTTCCGCTGTTCGAGGTCCCCTACTCGACCCCGTTCATCGCGATCACCGAGAAGGCGTTCACCCGCCTGGTCAACGAGCAGTACGAGGTGCTGCAGCGGGGGCTGGCGATCCAGCGCCGGCTCGAGCGGCTGGTCCTGGAGGAGCGCGGGCTGGAGGAAATCGCCGCCACCGTCGCCTCGGCGGTGGGGGGGACGGTGGCGATCCTCGACGGGCGCGGCGAGCGGCTGGCCGGGCGCGGCTTCCGTCGCCAGCTCTCCGCCGAGGCGATCGGCGGCATCCGCCGCGAGGTCGCCGGGCACGCCGGCGACGGGCACCCGTTCGTGCCCTCGCACCCCTCGCTGGCGGGGCGGGCGCTCGCCCACCCCGTCGTCTCGCCGGGGGGCGGCCCGCCGCAGGCCTGGGTGGTGATCGTCCGCGACTCGGGCGGCCTGGGGGACTTCGAGCGGCTGATCCTGCAGCAGGCGGTGGCGATCGTGGCGCTCGAGCTGATGCGCCGGCGGGTCGCCCGCGAGACCGAGCGGCGGCTGGCGGGTGACGTGCTCGCCGGGGCGCTCGGCGGCCTGATGGAGCCGATCGAGCTGCGCCGCCGGCTGGAGCCGTTCGGGATCGGCGAGGAAGCCGCGGTGCTCGTCTTCGACCTCGACAACCCCGGCGGCGCGGCGGCGACGCTGGAAGCGACGCTCACCGCCGCGGGCTGCCCGGCGGTGGTCGCCCCGCACGAGACCGGCGGTCGCGAGCTGCTCTGCGCGGTGGTCGACGCCGCCGACCAGGATCCGCTCGAGGTCGCGGCGAAGGCGCGCGAGGCCCTGCTCGCCGAGCGGAGCGCGGTCCGCGCCGCGGCCAGCCGCACCGCCGCGCCGGACTCCCTGCGCCACTCCTTCCACGAGGCGCGCTGCGCCCTCGAAGCCACCGCCTTCGCCAACGGCTCGGCCCCCGAGGTCGCCTCCTGGCGGGACCTCGGCGCCTTCACCCTGCTGCTCTCGATCCAGGACGACGACGCGCTCTCGCTCTACTGCGACAGCGTGCTCGGGCCGATCGAGGAAGGCGACGAGGAGTACGGCGGCGAGCTGCTGCGCTCGTTGGAGGCGTTCATCGAGCAGAACGGGCAGTGGGAGCGCGCCGCGCGCCAGGTCTACTGCCACCGCCACACCCTGCGCTACCGGATGCGCAAGGTCGAAGAGCTGACCGGGCGCGACCTCTCGCGCGCCCACGATCGAATCGAGTTCTGGCTGGCCCTGCGAGCAAGGGAGTTGGTGAGCTGATGAAGGTTGGTGTCCCCACCGAGATCAAGTCCGACGAGTACCGCGTCGCGATCACCCCGGCCGGGGTGCGCGAAATGGTCGAGCACGGGCACGAGGTCCTGATCCAGGCCGGCGCCGGGGAGGGCAGCGCGATCTCCGACGAGCGCTACGCGCAGCAGGGGGCGACGATCGTCGCCGACGCGGCGGCGGTCTTCGGCGAGGCGGAGATGATCCTCCACGTCAAGGAGCTGCAGGCGGCGGAGATCGCGATGCTGCGCCCCGAGCAGCTGCTCTTCACCTACCTGCACCTGGCGCCCGACCCAGAGCAGACCCGCGGGCTCGCCGCCTCAGGGGCGACGGCGGTCGCCTACGAGACGGTCGAGGACGCCGGCGGGCGGCTGCCGCTGCTGGCGCCGATGAGCGAGGTGGCGGGGAAGATCGCCACCCAGGCGGGCGCCTACATGCTGCAGAAACCGGAGGGCGGCCGGGGGATCCTGCTCGGCGGGGTGCCCGGCGTGGCGGCGGCCAACGTGATGGTGATCGGCGGCGGCGTGGTCGGCATGAACGCCGCCTTCATCGCGATCGGGATGGAGGCCGACGTCTTCGTCTTCGACCGCTCGATCGACCGCCTGCGGGAGCTCGACGTGATCTTCAACGGCCGCTGCTCGACCGTCTACTCGACCACGCTGGCGGTGGAGGAGATGCTGCCGCGCGCCGACCTGATCATCGGCGCGGTGCTGGTGCACGGGGCGCGCGCGCCCTACGTGATCACCCGCGACCAGCTGGGGCTGATGAAACCGGGGGCGGTGATGGTCGACGTGGCGATCGACCAGGGCGGCTGCTTCGAGACCTCCCATCCGACCACCCACCACGAGCCGACCTTCGAGGTCGACGGGATCACCCACTACTGCGTCGCCAACATGCCCGGCGCGGTGCCGATCACCTCGACCCAGGCGCTGACCAACGCGACCCTGCCCTACGCGATCGCGATCGCCGACCACGGCCTGGCCGGGGCGATCGGCCGCATCCCGGGGCTGCGGCCCGGGGTCAACGTGGCGCACGGCAAGGTCACCCACCCGGCGGTCGCCGAGGGCGTCGGCATGGAGTACGTCCCGGTCGACACCGCGCTCGGCCTCGGCTAGGTCCGGCGGGCGCCGGCCGCGCGGGCGAATCTCGCCGGCCACCCATGGCCGGCCCGCCCGCCCGTATGCTGCCCGCGTCGTGGGTCGAGGCCAGGGCAAACGGAGGGGGGCGCTGCCGGCGGTCCTCGTCGTGTCCGCCGTCCTCGCCGCGCACGCGCTCGCCGCCGCCGGCGGGCCCGAAGAAGAAGTGCGCCGCTGCCACGGGCGGCGGGCGGACATCGTCGGCACCCAGTACGACGACGTCATCTACGGGACCTCCGGCCGCGACGTGATCTGGGCGGGCCCCGGGGACGACAAGATCTACGGCGAGCTCGGCAACGACCTGATCTGCGGTGGCAGCGGCGACGACGTCATCCACGGCGGCCGCGGCAACGACGAAATCTACGGCGGGTCCGGCGCCGACCGGGTCTACGGCGACCTCGGCGACGACAAGGTGAGCGGCGGGGCGGGGGACTACGACGACGTCTCCGGCGGCCTCGGCATCGACACCGTCGACGGCGGCCCCGGCGACTACGACCTGGTCCACGGCGACTACGGCTACGACCGCATGTCGGGCGGGCCGGGCAAGCACGACATCGCCTCCTTCGCCACCGCGGTGGCGGGCGGCAAGGGGACCGGGATCTGGGCCTCGCTGCGCGCCCACGTCGCCCGCGGCGACGGCCACGACAAGCTCTACGAATTCGAGGACCTCGAAGGCTCCGCCTTTCGCGACACGCTGATCGGCGACGGCGGCCCGAACGTGATCAAGGGCGGGCCGGGCGACGACCACCTGATCGGCGGCGGCGGGCACGACACCCTCGATGGCGGCCAGGGCAGCGACGGGTGCGAGGGCGCGCCCGGGCGGACGGTCTCCTGCGGCGCCGAAGCACCGCCTCGGGGCAGCGCCTACGTGCAGGTCGACGAGGCGCCGAACGGGGGCGGCGGCGTGCAGATCGTCGGCGGCGCCGGGCGCGACGACCTCGCGGTGTCCTTCGAGGAAGCGAGCCAGACGCTCAGCGTCACCGCCAAGGCTCGCCTCGCCGCCGGCCCCGGCTGCATCCATCCGACCGACGTCGCGCCCAGCTTCGCGCCGAGGCGGGTCGAATGCCCGCTCGCCGGCCCGGCCCGCTGGCTGATGGCCGACCTCGGCCCCGGCGACGACCGCTTCGCGGTCGCGGGCTCGCTGGTCGCGGTCGGCTTCGTCCGCATCGCCGGGGGTTTCGGCGACGACACGATCCGCGGCGGCCCCGAGGACGACCTGCTCCAGGCCGGCCCCGGCGCCGACCGGCTCTACGGCGGCCCCGGCGCCGACGGCCTGGTCGGCGGCCTCCCCGGCCCGACCTACCTCTACGGCGGCCCCGGCGGCGACCTCCTCGCGGCCGGCGGCGGCTGCGCCGGCGGGGCGCTGGTCGGCGGCCCCGGCCGCGACGACGCCTCCTTCGCGGAGGTCGGCACCCACCCCGGCGTCCTCGTCGTCAGCTTCCCCGCGCACTCGGCCTGGATCGACGCGGTCCCCGGCTGCCACCACGTCCACCTCTCGCCGACCGACGAGGACATGGAGGGCTCCTTCGGCCCCGACGTCCTGATCGGCAACGGCCGCCCCAACGCGATGCTCGGCCAGCCCGGCAAGGACACCTTCATCGGCAACGGCGGCGATGACGTGATCGACGCCCGGGACGGCCAGAAGGACGACTCGATCCAGTGCGGCCGCGGCCATCCCCGCGTGCCCGCGGTCCCGGCCACGCCGCGACACAAGCGCCGGCCCGCGATCCCGGCCACCGGCCGTCCTGAAGGCCGCGCCCTCGTCGACAAGATCGATCCCGCCCCCTTCAACTGCGCCCAGGTCGTCCACGGCACCCCCGTCCCCGGCCTCCACGGCTGACGAAAGCGGCGCCGAGGGGGAGGGATCGAGGTGCTCTCGTCCTTGGTAACCCTGTGGGTGACAAAGGACAAGAGCCTCGGCATGGAGCGCTGGCCGGGCTGGCGACTCGGCAGCACGGAGTGGTCGCGACCCGGCAGCTGAAGGCGCTGGGGTACGGCAGGAACGCGGTCGCCAAGGCGGCGAAGGCGGGGCGGCTCCATCGGGTGCACCGCGGCGTCTACGTCGTCGGACAGCGGGGGCTGACCTGGGAGGGGCGCTGCATGGCGGCGGTGCTCGCCGCGCATCCGTGCGTCGCAAGCCATTGGACGGCGGCCTGGCTCTGGACCGGGTGCGGACCGACGAGCTGCTCGATGCGGGGATCCTCGTCACCCGGGTGACCGAAACGCGGCTCGCCCGCGACCCCGCGGCGGTCGTCGACTCGCTGCGTCGCCACCTTGCCCGGCGCGCTGCCATAAAGTGAGCGCGTGGCCGAGAAGACCGCGACCGGAGCAGAGGCAGCGGCGATCGCCGCGGCGGTCGCCCGCTTCGAGTCGGAGTTCGCCGCCGCCCCGGCGGAGGCCCCGCAGGACGCGATCGGACCGTGGCAGCGCGTCGCGCTGCTCGAGGGAGTGGGCGCCAAGCAGAACATCCAGGACCCACAAGGAGGAGGAGCGAGATGGCAGTCGTGAAAATCATCGAGCTCGTCGGCAGCTCCAAGACGTCGACCGACGATGCCGCCAGGCAGGCCCTGGCCCAGGCGCAGGGGTCCCTGCGCAACATCCGCGCGGTCGACATCGTCTCGACCGGGATCCGCGGCGAGAACCTGGACGAGTTCCGGGCTCACGTGCGGGTGGCCTTCCTGATCGAGGGCTCGGAGGTCGAGTGATGGCGGATGCCGCCGACGCCGCGCCGAAGACCGTCTCCCGCGCCGAGGCGCGGGAGATGCTCGGCGCGGGCGCCCAGCTGATCGACGTCCGCGCCGATCACGAGTGGGAGGCGGGGCGCCTGCCCGGCGCGACCCACATCGCGCTGCCGGAGCTCGCCGGCCGGGTCGGCGAGATCGACAAGGACCGGCCGGTGATCCTCTACTGCCGCGGCGGCAGCCGCTCCGACATGGCGACCGCCGCGCTGGCCGAGGCAGGCTACGACGCGGTGAAGCTCGCCGAGGGCGCGACGGGCTGGGAGGAAGAGGGCCTGGAGCTTGAGCCGGAGGGCGGCTACGTGGCCGAATCGGGCGAGGCGGCGGCGGTCCTCGAAGCCCGCAAGCGCGCTTCCTGAAAGCCGCGCGATCCCGCTTCCCATGCCAAGTTAGAAAACTTCTCGGATAAATACCCTAATCCCGGTCAGGGTTTTGCTAATTTCCTCCGCATGGAGGTCATAGTCGCCGAGAACAAGACGCAGAAGGGCAAGGGGCGGGTCGGCTCGCAGGAGAACCCCGAGGCCTATACCAACGTCCCGGGCCACATCATCCCGATCATCGAGCGCGAGTTCGAGGACTTCGACAACGAAGCCGAGAAGTTCCTCGCCGACGAGCTGCCCGAGGCCGAGTTCATCGGCTTCCGCCTCAAACAGGGCGTCTACGGGCAGCGCCAGCCCGACGTGCAGATGGTCCGCATCAAGCTTCCCTTCGGCGGGGTCACGCCGGATCAGATGGACGCCTTCGCCGACGTGGTCGAGCGCTGGGCGCCGCTGAACAAGGGCCACATCACGACCCGCCAGAACATCCAGATCCACCACGTCCCGCTGCGCGACATGGAGGACCTGCTGAAGGTCGTCTCCGAGGCCGGGCTCTCCTCCCGCGAGGGCTGCGGGAACACCGTCCGCAACGTCACCGGCGACCCCTGGGCGGGCATCGCCGCCGACGAGATCTTCGACCCGACCCCGCACGCGATCGCCTACGTCCGCTACTTCGTCCGCCATCCGACGACGCAGCTGATGCCGCGCAAGATCAAGACCGCCTTCTCCGGCTCCGACGAGGACCGGGCGATCACCGGCATCCACGACATCGCCTTCCTCGCCCGCGAACGCGACGGGGTGAAGGGCTTCGAGGTCCGGGTCGGCGGCGGCACCTCGATCATGGCCCGCGTGGCGCCGACGATCGTCGACTTCGTCGAGGCCGACAACGGCGACTACCTGAAGGTCGCCGAGGCCGTCTTCCGCATCTTCGACCGCCAGGACTGGCTGCGGGTCAACCGCGCCCGCGCCCGGATCAAGGTGCTGGTCGACAAGATCGGCGCCGACGCCTTCCGCGAGCTGCTCGACGAGGAGCTTGCCGGCGACTGGGTCGAGGAGCGCGAATTCGGCCCCGAGCTGGTCGAGCGGCTGCGCTTCGACGACGACGAGGAGGCGCGGGCGCCGCAGAAGTCGTCGCATCAAGCCGCCTCGCCGAACGGCGACCGCCAGGCCTTCGAGCGCTTCGTCGCCACCAACGTGCAGCGCCAGCGCCAGGAGGGCTTCTCCGCGGTCGAGGTGAAGATCACCCGCGGCGACCTCACCCCGGAGCAGTTCCGCGGCCTCGCCCGGATCATGCGCGACTACAGCGGCGGCAACGCCCGCTCGACCGTGCAGCAGAACCTGGTCCTGCGCTGGGTCCGCGACGAGTCGGTCTACGACGTCTGGCTGAAGCTCTGCGAGCTCGGCCTCGGCGACCCGGGCGCCCGCGAGATCTCAGACGTGGTCTCCTGCCCCGGCACCGACAGCTGCAAACTCGGGATCACCTCCTCGATGGGCCTCAACCGGGCGGTCAAAGAGCGGGTCGACTCGATGCGGCTCGACGACGAGCTGACCCGCAAGATCCACATCAAAATGAGCGGCTGCCCGAACGGCTGCAGCCAGCATCACATCGCCAACATCGGCTTCTACGGCGCCTCGCTGAAGGTCGGCGACCGCCAGATGCCCGCCTACATCCCGCACATCGGCGGCAACTACGAGGGCGGCGAGGTGATCTACGGGACGCGGCTCAAATCGCGCCTGCCCGCCAAACGGGTCCCCGAGGCGGTCGAGCGCTGGGTGCGCCTCTACGAGGCCGAGCGGGACGAGGGCGAGGAGTTCAACGCCTTCGCCGATCGCGCCGGGGCGCCGCGCTTCGAAGCGGAGGTCAAGGACCTGACCCTGCCCGCCGAGTTCTCCCTGGAGACGATGCAGCAGTTCATCGACTGGCAGCGGGCCACTCCCTATAAGGTTGAGCGCGGCGAGGGGGAGTGCGCGATCTGACCTCGCGCTGCGAGTCATGAAACCGCCGCCCATCACGCTCTCCGGCAACGTGCCGACAGTCACGGACCTCGACCACGAGGCGATCGCGGACGAGCTCGAGGGCCTCACCGCGCAGGAGACGATCGAGTGGATGTTCGACCAGTTCGGGCAGAACCACTACATCGCCTGCTCGTTCCAGAAAACGAGCTCGGTGACCGCGCACATGGCGAGCGTGATCAACCCCGAGGCGCGCTTCTTCTACCTCGACACCGACGTCCTCTTCAAGGAGACCTACGAGACCCGCGACCGGCTCGGCGAGGCGCTGGGGATCGAGTTCGACCGGTACCACAACCTGACCCTGGCCGAGCAGGCCGAGCAGTACGGCGAGGAGCTGTGGAAGCGCGAGCCGGACGCCTGCTGCGGGATCCGCAAGGTCGAGCCGATGCGTCGCGCCCTCTCATCCGTAGACTGCTGGGTCGCCGGCGTCCGCCGGGCGGATTCCAGTTCCCGAGCCGGTTCCCCGAAGTTCGCCTGGGACAAGAAGTTCGGGCTCTGGAAGCTGAACCCGCTCGCCGACTGGTCCGAGCGAGACGTCTGGAACTACATCCATGAGCACCGCCTTCCTTACAACCCGCTCCACGATCGCGGCTACCCCTCGATCGGCTGCACGCACTGCACCCAGCCGGTGGGCCCTGGCGGCGACCTCCGCGACGGCCGCTGGGCCGGAGTCGAAAAGTCCGAGTGCGGCATCAACTAGCGCCGCCCTCGAGGGCACGGCGCGGTTGCATTTGTTGATTGGATTGGTGCACTAATGGACGAGACGACGAAAGTGCGGCCGACCTCGGTGGAGCTGGGGGACCTCGACACGCTGGAGGCGGAGTCGATGTTCATCATCCGCGAGGTCGCGGCCGAGTTCGAGCACCCGGTGATGCTCTTCTCCGGCGGCAAGGACTCGGTGCTGATGCTGCAGCTGGCGCGCAAGGCGTTCGCGCCCGCCCCGGTGCCGTTCCCGATCATGCACGTGGACACCGGGCACAACTTCCCCGAGGTGATCGCCTTCCGCGACAAGGTGGTCGAGGAATACGGGCTGCGACTGGAGGTCGCCTCGGTCCAGGAGCTGATCGACCAGGGGATCATCAAGGTCGGCCACGAACTGGAAAGCCGCAACCGCCACCAGACCAGGGCGCTGCTCGACGCGATCAAGGAGGGTGGCTTCGACGCCGTCTTCGGTGGCGGGCGGCGCGACGAGGACAAGGCGCGGGCGAAGGAGCGGGTGCTCTCCTTCCGCGACAAGTTCGGCCAGTGGGACCCGAAGAACCAGCGGCCCGAGCTCTGGCGCCTCTACAACGGCCGCCACCGCAAGGGCGAGCACATCCGCGTCTTCCCGATCTCCGACTGGACCGAGCTGGACGTCTGGCGCTACCTCTCGCGCGAGCAGATCGAGCTGCCGCCGATCTACTTCGCGCACGAGCGCGAGGTGGTCGACAACGAAGGCCTGCTGATGGCCGTCAACGAGTACTTCCCGCTCCCCGAGGGGGCGGAGTCGCACGTCGAGATGGTCCGCTACCGGACCGTCGGCGACGCGACCCTGACCGGGGCGGTGCCCTCGCAGGCGACCACCTACGAGGCGGTGATCGAGGAGACGTCCATCTCGCGGATCACCGAGCGCGGGGCGACGCGCGGCGACGACCGCTTCTCCGAAGCGGCGATGGAGGATCGCAAGCGGGAGGGCTACTTCTAGTGCGCGGTGGGGTGCGGGGCTGATGGCCGAGATGCTGCGGATCGCGACCGCGGGGTCGGTCGACGACGGCAAGTCGACCCTGATCGGGCGGCTGCTGTACGAGACCAAATCGATCTTCGAAGACCAGCTCGAGTCGATCGAGCGGACCTCGGAGAAACGCGGCGACGAACAGACCGACCTGGCGCTGCTCACCGACGGCCTGCGGGCGGAGCGCGAGCAGGGGATCACGATCGACGTCGCCTACCGCTACTTCGCCACGCCGAAGCGCAAGTTCGTGATCGCCGACACGCCCGGCCACGTCCAGTACACGCGCAACATGGTCACCGGCGCCTCGACCGCGAACCTGGCGCTGCTGCTGGTCGACGCGCGCAAAGGCGTGCTCGAACAGACCCGCCGCCACGCGCTGCTGTCCTCGATGCTCGGGGTGCCGCACCTGGTCCTGTGCGTCAACAAAATGGACCTGGTCGACTACTCGCAGCAGGTCTACGACGAGATCCGCGAGGAGTTCACCGCCTTCGCCGCGAAGCTCGACATCACCGACCTCGGCTTCACGCCGGTCTCGGCGCTGGCCGGCGACAACGTGGTCGAGCCGTCGACGAACATGCCTTGGTTCCACGGGCAGCCGCTGCTCGGCCACCTCGAGGACGTCCACATCGCCTCCGACCGCAACCTGGTCGACAACCGCTTCCCGGTCCAGTACGTGATCCGGCCGCAGTCGGCCGAGAACCGCGACTACCGCGGCTTCGCCGGCTCCGTCGTCGGCGGCATCTTCAAGCAGGGCGACGAGGTGATGGTGCTGCCGTCGCGCAAAGCCTCGAAGGTCGCCGCGATCGACACGCCGGAGGGGCCGGTCGCGCAGGCCTTCCCGCCGATGGCGGTGACGCTGCGGCTGGAGGACGACGTCGACATCTCGCGCGGCGACATGATCTGCCGCCCGACCAACCAGCCGACGGTGAACCGCCGCTTCGACGCGCGGATCTGCTGGTTCGACGACACCTCCCACCTGCGCACCGACGTCCCGTACCAGCTCAAGCACACGACCCGCTGGGTCGCGGCGGAGATCGAGAAGCTCCACTACCGGCTCGACGTCGACACCCTGCACCGGGACCTGGAGGCGGAGACGCTCGAGGTCAACGACATCGGCCGCATCTCGATCCAGACCGCCTCGCCGCTCTTCTTCGACACCTACCGGTTGAACCGCACCACCGGCAGCTTCATCCTGGTCGACCCGGGGACCGACCTGACGGTCGCGGCGGGGATGATCATCGGCGCCGGCGGCGATCCGATCACCACCGAAGCGCCGGCGGTGACGACTCCGGTCGCCGAGAACATCACCTTCCACCCGTCGAAGCTCTCGCGCGAGGAGCGGGCGGCGGCGCTGGGGACGGCGGGGGCGACGATCTGGATGACCGGGCTCTCGGGCTCGGGCAAGTCGACGATCGCGGCAGCGCTCGAGCACACCCTGGTGTCGGCCGCGCGGCCCGCCTTCATGCTCGACGGCGACAACCTGCGCCACGGGCTCAACTCCGACCTCGGCTTCTCCGAGGAGGACCGCAACGAGAACGTCCGCCGGGTCGGCGAGGTGGCGAAGATCCTCGCCGAATCGGGCACGGTGGCGATCGCCTCGTTGGTAAGCCCCTATCGCGAGGAGCGCGACCGCGTCCGCGCCATCCACGAGGAGGCGGGCATCCCCTTCTTCGAGGTCTTCGTCGACACGCCGCTGGAGGAGTGCGAACGCCGCGACCCGAAGGGCCTCTACGCGAAGGCGCGGGCGGGCGAGATCACCGACCTGACCGGCGTCGGCGCCCCTTACGAGGCGCCGACCAGCCCCGACCTGGTGACCGCGCCGGACCTCGAAGAGGCCGTCCGCCAGGTCCTCGCCCTCCTGCCGTAGCCCGGTGCGTTCGCACTAATGCCCGCATAGCGGGCATTAGTGCGA
>DATJUK010000175.1:0-22348 GCA_035502495.1 Solirubrobacterales bacterium | reverse complement strand
CGATGTAGCCGAGCGAGGTGGCCCACATCACCAGCATGTCGTCGCGGTAGCTGCCGAGGTCGAGCCGGGCTTCCTCGACCGCGGCGCCCAACCGGTCGGCGAAGCAGCCGGCGGCGGCCTCGACCAACGCGGCCACCTCGGGATCGACCGGGCCGAGGCCGAGGTCGGGGCTGTAGGCGATGCGCAGTGGTCGCGCCGCCGCGGCGGTGGGCTCGGCGACCGCGTCGAGGAAGCTCCGCGGCGCGGCCGGCAGGGAGAAAGGGTCATGGGGATGGGGGCCGGCGACGGCGTCGAGCATCAGCGTCGCGTCGCGCACGCAACCGGCGATCGGCCCGTGGTGGGTCAGCGTCTCGAAGACCGAGTCCTCGGGCAGGAACGGCACCCGCCCGGCGCTCGGCTTCAGCCCGACCACGCCGCAGAAGGAGGCCGGGATGCGGATCGAGCCGCCGCCGTCGCTCCCCTGCGCCAGCGGTCCGAGGCCGGCGGCGACCGCCGCGGCGGCGCCTCCGCTCGAGCCTCCCGAGGTCCGTTCCGGGTCCCAGGGGTTCCGGGTGATGCCGGTGAGCGGGCTCTCGGTGGTGCCCTTGCTGCCGAACTCCGGCGTCGTCGTCTTGGCGAAGAACACCCCGCCCGCTGCCGCCATCCGCTCGTACACCGGCGCGTTGCCGACGCTGGGACTGCCGGCGAAGGCGGGCGAGCCGAACGAGGTGTCGGTGCCCTCGACCGGGCTCAGGTCCTTGATCGTGAACGGCACCCCCGCCAGGGCACCGGGATCGCCACCGTCGGCGAGTTCCCGGTCGACCCGGCGGGCGGTCTCGAGCGCGCGTTCGGGGAAGACCTGGGTGAAGGTGTTGAGCTCCCGCGCCGCCGGCGCGTCGAGCCGGCCGACAAGATCCTCGACCACCTCGGCGGCACTCACCTCCCGCGCCCGGACCAGCTCCGCCAACCGCCAGGCGGGAACGTACTCGAATGACACACTCACCCCGCTTTCACCTCACCAGAAGAGCATCGGGGTGTCGGTGACCACCTCGAGGTCGTCCTCCCAGACGATGAACACCTCCTCGAAGGAGGCCATCCCCACCCCAGGCTGCTGCAGGAAGGTCTCCACCGTGTACACCTGGCCGTCGTGATATTTCGAGTCGACGTTCCACAGGCCGTGGTCGTCCTCGAACCCGACGGCCCCGTGGGAGGGGATGAACGGTCCCAGCCAGAAGGTGCTGAGGCCATGGCCGTAGATGTCCCAGATCGCGCCGCCGGAGGCGTCGTAGCCGAGCTTCTCGGCCTTCGCGTCGCCGAAGATCCCGACTTCGCGCGGCGTCTTCCCCGGCCGGATCTCGGCCATGATCGCCTCGGTCAGCTCGACCGTGTCCTCGATCAGCTTCTTCGCCTCCGGCGAGGGCTTGCCCGCGACCGAGCTGCGCCCCGGGTCGAGCCAGTAGCCATCAAGGATCGGCCCGTAGACCCAGCCGCGGACGAAGTCGCCGGGGTCGGCACGATCGTCGGAGTAGCCGTAGAGCGGCCGGTCCCACATCGAGTACTCACTGGCCGGCCCGGTCGCCGCGCCGATCCGCTGAAAGCCGCCGCCCGCGCGGATGATCACGTCGGCCGCGTCCGCGGCCGCGTCGCACTGGCGCTCGCCCTTGATCAGGCCCTCCATCAGCTTGGTCAGCGCCCGCCCGGCGATGCTGCCCGCCTCGCGGTAGAGGTCGAGCTCGAGCTCGCTCTTGCGGCTTTTGATCTCGCGCAGCAGATACTCCTCGGCGATCCACTCGATCCCCGGCGCCGCCTCGACCAACGCCCTGTGCATCTGCAACGGCAGGAAGTCTTCGCCGAGGTAGGCGACCTTGCCCTCGATCCCCAGCTCGCGCAGCCGCGCGCCGAGCCCGGCCGGGAGGTTCTGCTCGTGGCCGACGATCCGCTCGATCGCCACCAGCCGCATGTCGACGGTCTCCGCGGGCTCACAGATGTGCAGCTCGGGCTCCTCGCCGACCCGCACGAGGAGCGCCGCGAAGGAGCGGCCGAGCTGACTGGCGCCGGCCGAGAGCTCCTGGCCCGAGGACTGCGACGCGTAGCTGGTCAGGTAGTAGACGTCGCCCGCGCGGTCATAGCTCCCCCCGGTCCGCTGCCAGATCACCATCGCCCCGTAACCGTGCGAGGTAAGTTCGGCTTCGAGAGCGGAAAGTCGCTTCTGGTACTCCTCGCGGGGAAAGTAGGTTCTCGTCCCGACCACTCCTGCTCCGACAGTGGACATCGGCCACCTCACTATGTTGCGGGTTTCAGCGCGTCCGCTGCAACCTAGGTAGGGACACCGCTCAGGTGGGGCGACAATGTGTACGCCGATGCAGGGGCGGCGCGAACAAACTGTGCTCGGCCCGCCTCAGTACAGCTGCATGAAGCGCGCCGCGGTGACCGCGATGTTGGTCCCCGCCAGCACCTCGGGCTGGGAGATGTCGCGATCGAGCAGCGCGCTGATCTTGCGCAGCCGGTTGTAGAGCGCCTGGCGGGCGAGGAACAGCTCGTTGGCGGCGAGGGTCTTGCGTCCGCCGTGCCGGCAGAACGCCTCCAGCGTCGGCATCAGTTTGTGCTTCGTCGTGCGGTCGTGGTCGAGCACCGGCTCGAGGTGATGGGCGACGAAGGAGCGCAGCGCCTCGTTGTCGCGCAGCAGCCACAGCAACCGTTCGAGGTCGGGCTGGCTGGCGTCGTGCCAGGGGCGGTGGTCGAGCCGCTCGCCGGCCTGCGCCGCCATCGAGGCGTCGCGCAGGCCGAGCGAGACCGCCGCCCAGTCGCCCGACCCACCGACGCCGACCGACGGCGGCTCGCCGGGCATCTGCCTGTCGGCGACCTCGCGGCTCACCTCGGCGATCCGCTCGGCGATCTGGGCGCGGGAGCCGGTCCCCCGGCCTTCGTCGACGACCAGGAGCACCTCGCCCGCGGCCGGCCGCACGCCGACCAGGACCCGCATCGAGCGGCCGGCCAGCTCCTTGCTCAGTTGCCGGCCGAGATCCATCCAGCTGCTGCCGCGGCGGGCCGCGTCGGTGCCGCCGAAGCGGATCACCGCCGGGATGATCTGGCCGCGCGGCTCGAAGCCGAAGCAGCGCGCCGTGCCCGCGGCGCCCTCGGGATCGATGCCGCCTTCGATCACGTCGTAGAGGAAATTTCCGCGGTTGCGCAGCAGGAGCTCCTGGTCGTGGTGCTCGCGCTGCAGGATCAGGCCGATCAGGCGGGCGCTGCGACGCAGGACGACGAGGTCGAGCTTCTGCGGCTCGTGCTCGAGCGGCAGGATCGAGAGGTGGCCGCGCGGCTCCTCGGCCCCGGCGCCGGGCACCGGCTCGCGCAGCACGTCGCCCGCCCGGTCGCCGAACTCGCCGCCGAGCGCCTGCCACAGCTCGACCGCGCGGGTGTCGGTCGGCCGCACGTCGGCGTGGGCGAGGAACTCGCCGCCGCGCCCTTCCAGGACGACCGGGTTGCCGAGCGCCGCAGCCAGGGCGCCGAGGATCTCGTCGACCCCGCCGCCGCCGAGGACGAGTTCGTCGAGCTCGTCGTTGATCTCGGTGCGGCGCTCCAGATCGGTGTAGTAGCGGGCGAGGATCTCGCGGTGAAGCGCCTCGGTGATCTGCACCACCGAGACCTCCTTGCGCAGCCCGACCAGCGGCAACGAGTGGCGATCGGCCTCGGCGATCAGCGCGACCGGCAGGTCGCCGAGCGCCTGGCCGGGCTCGACCACCAGGCCGGCGACCCCGCGCTCGGACAGGTCGCGGACGAAGGTCCGCTGCTGCTGCGGGCGCTCGCCGATCGCGCCCGCGGTGCTGAAGAGGAGCTCACCCCCGGTCAGCAGGCGGGCGACCTTGGCGGTCTCGCAGCAGTGCACCCAGCGGACCGGCCGATCGAGCCGCCCGCGACCGGCGACCACGAACGGCTCACCGCGCCGCACCTCGGGGATCGCCAGCGCCTGTTCGATCGTGATCGTCCCGCGCATCTCGGCCTCCGGCGGCGCGCTCACTGCGGCGATGCCAAGAGTTTTTGGCACAAGCGTGACCATAATCGCGCCGACCGCGGCTGTCAATCCCGACGCCGCCGGGCCGGGCCCCTCAGACCGAGCGCGCGGGGGCCTGTTCGATGACCTGTTCGGTGTAGCTGACCAGGAGGTCGATCGCCTGCCTCACCCGTACCTCGTCCCCCGAGTCCCAGATGTCGAGGCAGAGGCCGAGCAGCGCCCCGTGGATCATCGTCGTGTAAGGCTCGACCTCGTCCGGCGGCACTCCGTCGGCGACCAGGGAGCGCGCGATCATCTCGATCCAGACCGAGTTGACCGACGGCCGCCCGCTGAAGACCGGGGCCCAGGAGCCGTTGTCGAGTGCCATCGTCTCCAGCACCACCCCGAGCTTGCGAATCCGCGATTCGCCGGCGCTGATCCAGTCCCAGAAGCGACAGATGCCCTCGGGGACACCGCCCGCCGCGATCCCTTCGCGCATCGACTCCAGCATCCCCTTCTCGGCCGCCGCGACGCTCTCCTGCAGGAGCTTCTTCTTGCCGCCGAAGTGGTAGGTGAGGACGGTCGTGCTGACGCCGATCCCGTCGGCGAGGTTCCGCATCGTCATCGTCGCCACGCCGTGCTCGCCGAGGTAGTCGACGATCTCCTCGAGCAGCTCCGGTTTGCGGGTCGGGTCGACGGGCCTGCTCATCCTCAGCCCTTCGGCATGTAGGTGGCCACCCCGGCCCAGACGGCCAGCGAACCGCCGTCGACCGGCACCGCCGCCCCGGTCACGTAGGAAGCCGTCGGGCCGGCGAGGAAGGCGATCACCTCGGCGACCTCCTCGGGCCGCGCGGCGCGCTTCATCGGCACGTTCTCGTTGGCCAGCTCGTAGGCCTCCTGGCGGCTGATCCCCTCGCGCCCCGCGATCCAGTCCATCTCGGCGTCACCCATGTCGGTTTCGATCCAGCCCGGGAGAACGCAGTTCGCGCGGACCCCTTGTGGCGCGTGGTCCACCGCCAAGCATTGGGTCAGCATCATCACCCCGGCCTTGGTGGCGCAGTATGGCGCACTGATCGGCCCACCGACGACCGAGCTGACCGAGCCGACGGTGACGATCGAGCCTCGGCGCCGGACCAGGTGCGGGAGCGATTCACGGGCCAGCAGGAACACCCCGGTCAGGTTGACGTCGAGATAGCGCTGCCAGGTCTCGAGCGTGAGCTTCGGGACTTCGTCGGCATCCTCCAGGATCCCCGCCGCCGCCACCACCGTGTCGATGCCGCCGAGCCGCTCGACCGTCTGCTCGACCAAGCTGCGGACCGAAGCCTCCTCGCCGAGGTCGGCCGGGATCGGCTCGATCTCGCCGCCGGCCGCGCGAATCTCCCCGGCGACCGCCTCCAGCGGCTCGCGCCGGCGCCCGGCGATCGTCACGGCGACGCCATCGGCGGCAAGGCGGCGGGCGGTCGCGGCGCCGACGCCGGTGCCACCGCCGACCACAAGTGCAGCGCGCTTCATCGAAACCTCCCCGAAGAGACAAACGGACCTGGTGGCTTGCAAATTAGGGTCTCGATCGACCCGACCCCAGAGACAGACCGTCCACGCTGGAGAAACGGGACCAATCACTTTGTGATCGGTCGGCCGACCCTGGAGAGGCCGCCCACGGTGTCACGCAGGGAGGGAGCCGAGGCGCGTACGCGGAACCGCGTAGCTCTCTCGTGCGCCGGGTTGCGGACCGCCACCTCGCCCCCTACCTTGCCAATCCGCATCGGTCAACTCATGGGGGGAGACGAAGTGATGAAGCTACGGTTCTCGGTCCTGGCACTGGTCCTCGCGCTCGGCGCCGTCGCGGCGGTGCCCGCGGTGGCGGCCGGCGGCAAGAGCTACAAGACGACCGTCGCCTCGGTGGCCCGCGGCGACGAAGCGGTGGAAGGCAAGATCGCCTCGCCGAAGGCGGCCTGCCTGGGGCACCGCCTGGTCCGCGGCGAGATGTTCCCGGGCGGCGCGCCGATCCCCCTCGGCAACGTCTACACCGACGGCTCCGGGCGGTTCTCCTACCACGCCGACTTCGAAAACGCGCCTCCCCACCTGCACTTCACGGTCGATATCTACGTCATGTCGAAGAGCCTCGGCGGGGGCGTGCTCTGCGAAGGCGCGCGCCTGAAAACGATGGTCCATTAGGCGACCCGACGCGAGCGCCGCGGTCGGTCCTCCCTAGTCGCTGGTCGCCGCCGGGGCGCTCGCCGAGCGGGCTCGGCCGATGATCGCCTCGGCGAGCTCGGCCGGGCGCTCGTCGGGGATCCAGTGCGAGGCCCCGGTGAGTTCGACGAACTCGTAGGGGCCGTCGACGTACTCCGCGGTCAGCTCGGCCATCCGCCGGCCGAGCGCCTTGTCGCCGTCGCTCCAGACGAAGGCGGTCGGCACGCTGACCGCCGGGATGTCCTCGCTCAGCTCGAACGGGATCGCCCGGTACCAGTTGAGGCCGCCCGTGAGGGCGCCTCCGGCGACCATCTCGGCGCGGTAGGTGGCGAGCATCTCCTCGGTCATGCCGGTGCCGCCGAGGAACTTGCTGACGAACCACCTGCCCGACAGCAGCCGCTCGGGCACGAGGGGGAGCTGGAACAGGCCCATGTACCAGGAGCGGCGCGCCTGGTCGACGGTGCGCAGGGAGCGCAGGAACGCCTGCGAGTGGCCGACGCTCACCGCGGTCAACGACGACAGCCGGTCGGCGTGGCGGGCCGCGACGCCCCAGGCGATCGCCGCCCCCCAGTCGTGTCCGACCAGGTGGATCGGCGCGCCGATCCGATCGATCAGGGCGACGACGTCGTCGACCAGCTCGGTGGCCCTGTACGCGCGCCGGCCGCGCGGCCGCGCCCCGGGCGAGTAGCCCCGCTGATCGGGCGCGTAGGTGCGGAAACCCGCCTCGCCCAGCAGCGGGGTCACCTTCGCCCACGAGGTGGCCCGTTGCGGGAACCCGTGCAGGAGCACCACCGGCGAGCCGTCGAGCGGTCCCTCGTCGATCACGTCGAAGGTCAACCCGCCCCGCTCGTAGGATGTGATCCGCGTCGACTCAGCCACTGTCATCCCCCCGATCGCTCGACTTGATAGGCGACTGATGCTATTCGCCGGGGGCCGACCCGCGCCGGCTATGCCTTCCGGTGGCGATGCTTGTGGACCTTCACGCACTTCCTCTTGCCGTGGACGGTGCGCTTCTTGAATCCCTTGTGGCACCGGGGCGCGGGCTTCGCGGTGCCGGCGTGCTTCGAGCTCGGCGGCGCGGCCGGGGATGCCGGCGCGCCGCCGGCCGGCGGACCGCTCGCCCCGGGTTCCGCCGCAGGGTGTTCGTCGCCGCCGGAGGGCCGTGGTTCTTCGTTCTTCGAGGAAGCGGCGACGAGGAAGCCGCGGGTCGCCGGGGTCTGGTCGGCGTCGCCGGCGGCATCGATCGCGCGGACCGCGAACTGGTGATGGCCCGGTTCGAGGGAGGCGTAGGTGATCCCGCCGGTCGGGCAGGAGGAGAAGGCCGCGGCATCGAGGCGGCATTCGAATCGGGCGGCGGCGTCGGCGGGCGTCCCTGAGTAGGTGAAGGTGACCGGGGCCGACACCGTCTCGCCCTCGGCGGGGCCGGAATCGATGCGCGTGTCCGGCGGCGTGGCGGGAGGAGACCCTCCGTCGACGGTGACCTCGAAGGAGGCGGTCGACTTGTTGCCGCTGCTGTCGACCGCTTCGCATTCGACCTCGGTCTTCCCGACCGGGAAGGTCGAACCGCTCGGCGGCGAGCAGGTCACCGGCACTTCGCCGTCGACGTCGTCGAGCGCCGCGGGGTGGAATTCGACCGCGGTGCCGGAGGCGCCGCCGGCGTCGAGGTGCAGTTCCGTCGGCACCCCGGCCAGCGTCGGCGGCGTGTGGTCGACCGCCGGCGCGCCCAGTTCGAGCGGGAAATAGCCTTCGCCGCCGGCGGCGGTGACGACGTGGACGATCGCCGAGCGGCGCCCTTCGCCCTGGAACTGGTGGCGGATCGTCTTGCCGGTGCCGGCGGTGCCGTCGGAGAAGGCCCAGGAGTAGGTGCCGTCGGGGCCCGAGGCGGTCAGGTCGAAGGTTTCCGACGCGCCGGAGACGGGCGCCGAGCTGAGCTGGACTTCCGGGGTCGCCGCCGATGCCGGGCCTTCGGCGTAGGCGGAGACCTCGGTCGGCTCACCTTCGGGGTCGACCTGCACGCCGTGGACCCGCACCCGCCAGGTGCCCGGTTCGGGGTGGGCGATTTCCAGCCATTCGCTGGTCGGCGTGCGGCCGCCGGCGACCCCCGACGAGGAGGCGTCGTAGACCGTGCCTCCCGGGCTGACCAGCGAGAGCGTCACCGTGCTCCCCGGCCAGGAGGCGTCGGCGCGCAGCGAGCGACCGCCGAAGGGGACGAACGCCGAGCCGGCGTCGCTGGTCTGCTGCTGCTTCACCGTCAGCACCTTGGCCTGCAGCCCGTTCTCGATTTCCGGCGCGAGGTCGTCGGCGAACGCCTGCTGGCCCTGCGCGTTGGGGTGGAAGGAGTAGGAGACCGGCTCGTAGCCGTTGTCGTTCGCGTAGGGGATCACCAATGAGTTGAAGTAGCTCTGCGGGTTGATGTTGCCGTTTTCGCAGAGCTCGTGGCCGCCGAACCCGCTCGCCGCGACGGTGAAGAACTGCTTGCCCCGGCCCTCCGCCTCCACCGTGTTGTTCGCGTAGGTGGCGGCCTGCCTGATTTCGCTGTTCAGGTCGGTGATGATCGTGCCGAGCTCGTCGCTCTCGGCGCCACCCAGGGAGAACAATCCCAGCGGCAGGTCACCGTAGAGGTGGCAGAGGTTGCGATAGGCATCGCCACCGGTGATCTGGGGGTATTCCTGGATCAGCACCCGGGCGTTCGGCGCCTGCGCCGCGATCGCCAGGTAGCCGTTCAGGAGCCGGGTGCCGAGCGTCCCGTTGAAGAGGTTGCGGATGTTGGCGACCCGGTTGGGGTCGTGGTCGACGATCTCCTTCGCCGCCTGGTAGGCCTTGTGCAGTTTGTACGGGCACATGAACGCCTCCGCCAGACCCTCCGGGCTGAGGCACTTGACGTCGTTGGCGATCGTGGCGAGGTGTTGGTAGAGGAAGAAGCCTTGTTCCCAGAGGCTGGCGAACGCGTCGGTCCAGTGGTTGCTCCCGACCGCGCCGAGACCCTTCAGGTAGTCGGTGCAGTCGATCGCCACGCAGACGGACGCGATGTCGCGGAAGCCGATGTCGTTGCCGCCGATCGTCAGCGTCACCAGGTCGGTGAATTCGTTCAGGTGTTCGATTTCGGTCTGTGCCGGCTCGCCCTCGTTCTTCGGGTTGGCCTTGAGCAGGTCCTCGACCACCGCGCCCGAGCAGGCGGCGAACACCGCCGGTTCGAGGTTGGCGCTGAGGCTGGAGTCGGCGACCAGCCGTTTGGCGTAGGAGCCGCGGTCGGAGCGGTGGCATTCGTTGTCGTAGGGGAAGAGCTCCTTCTGCGACGGCGGCACCGGGGAGACGTCCGCCGCGGTCCCCGGTTCGAAATCGGGCACGCCCTCGCCGGACGAGTAGGAGTCGCCGAGCGAGACGTAGCGGGCCGGGCCGACCCCGATCTGGTGGAGGTAGTGGACGGTGTGGTCGGAGTAGATCGTGCCTACCGCGTAGTAGCGGCCGACGGCGCGGCTCGAGGCCGGGATCGAGTAGCTCTCCTGGCCGTCCGCCTTCGAGGGGACTTCGACCAGCGGTTCCCAGGGGCCGCCCTGCAGCGACTGCCGGGTGGAGATCTGGTAGCCGAGGACGTGGAGCCCGTCCGGGGCGGCCGGACGCTGCCACCTGAGGACCGCCTGGTCTTCGCCGTGGCTGCCCTGTTCGACCTTCACGTTCACCGGGCCGGCGTCCGGGCCGAGGCTCGGCCCGTTGCGGATCGCCAGTTCCGGTTCGAGGTCGACGTCGCCGCCGGTGCGCTCGACGAACGATTTTTCGAGCACCACGCGCAGCCGGTTCACTTCCGCGTTGCCCAGCCCGGGGAAGACGACGTAGTGGGCTACCCAGACCCCCTTCGGGGGGATTTCGGCGGTGCCCTGGACCTGCGGCGGGAACGGCGCGTAGACGAACAGCGCTTCTTCGTCGGAGGCGCCGGGTTCGCGGTCGAGCATCTCGACCTGCATGTTGTAGACGGGGACGTCGGAGACGTTGGCGATTTCGACGTCGAAGGCATAGGGACCCCAGCGGGTCGCTTTTTCGTCGACCAGGATGCGCGTCTTCAGCGCCTTGGCGCCCCACACCACGAGCGGGGTCTGCGTCCGCGCCCGCAGGTAGACCGATTCCTGGACCGCCGGCGCCTGCGCCGAGTAGCCGGCTTCGAGGTCGTATTCGCCTTCGGTGTCGCCGCGCACCACCCAGTTGATCGTGCGGCTTTCACCACCGTGGACCAGCGGCACGCCCTGGGTCGCACTCTGCCGCTGCGCGGTCGGCGCCAACGAGAGCCCCGACGGTAGCTCGAGCGTCGCCGTCCCCGGCGAGAAGTCGATCCCGGTGGTGAGGTTCTCGATCACCATCTTCACTTCGAAGAACTCCTTCAGGAAGGAGGCGCGGATCGGCAGGACCAGCCACTGGATCACCGGTTCGCCGCCCACGTACTGCACCCGCGGGATGTACTGGTCGCCGCCGAAGGTGATGCCGCCGCCGGGGACGCCGCCGGGACCTCCTCCAGGTCCACTGCCACCGCCCGGTTCTCCGGTGGGCCCGGTGCAGTTGCCGACGCACTCGACCCCTTCCGGGGTGATGATCACCGTGACCGTCTTCTGTTCCGGTTCGTCGGGGACGAAGAAGAGGTGGATTTTCGCTTCGTAGACGTGACTGTTTTCCGGGTCGGCGACGTCGATCCCCTTTTCGAGGATTTCCGGATAGGTGAGCCGTTTCGATTCCAGCGTCGACGCCCCCATTTCGCCCGGCTCGAGGTCGACCGTGGTCGACCCTTCGCCGCCCGTCACTTCGGCGCTCGCCGCCGTCGCCCGGAACCCGGGGTGGGAGACGTAGATCGTGGCGGCACCGTCCGGCATGCCGTCCAGGTGGGCGGTGCCGGAGCCGTCGGAGGCGGCGCTGAGGCGGCTGCCGTCGGGGCTGATGTAGGTGACCGTCGCCCCTTCCAGCGGCGAGCCGCCACCGGTGACGTGGACGGCGTAGCCGGCGCTCGCCGGCGGCGCTTCGACCACCACCGTGGTCGCGGCGGTGGCGGTTTCGCCGGCCTCGGTGACGGTCAGCTTCACTTCGTAGGTGCCGGGGGCGGACCAGGTGTGGGACGGGGCCGGGCCGCTGCCGGTTTCGCCGTCGCCGAAGTTCCATGAGTAACCGTCGATCAGGCCGCCCGGCCGCGAGTTGCCGCCGTCGAAGGAGACCGCTTCGCCGACCACCGCGCGGCGGTTGTCGCCGGGGTCGGCGCGCAGCGGTTCGTCGGCGCCGACGACGATCGTCGCCGTGCGCTCGACCACGGCGCGGCCGTCGCTGACCCTGACGTCGAGGACGTAGGTGCCGGGCCGCGCGTAGACGTGTTCGAGCGCCGCGCCGGAGACCGGGCCCTGGGCGATCGGCGAGCCGTCGCCGTAGTCGGCTTCGTATTCGAGCGCGTCGCCGTCGGGGTCGCTCGCTTCGATCCGCGCCCGCAGGTGCAGCGGCGCCTTGCCGGTCGTCGCCTCGGCTTCCAGCTGGAAGCTCGGCGGTTCGTTCGGCGTGGCGGGCGGGTCGACGACGAATTCGGCGACCGCCGGGGTCGGATCGACGTTGCCGGCGGCGTCGGTGGCGGTGACGGTGAAGGTGTGCGGGCCCTCGGCGAGCGCCGGGTAGCGCTTCGGGCTCGTGCAGGGGACCGAGGGCGCGCCGTCGAGCGAGCAGCGGAACGAGCTCGGCTCGCCGGCGGAGAAGGAGAACGACGGCGAGCCGTCTTCGGTGTGCCCGGTCGGGCCCGCGTCGATCGACGTCTGCGGCGGGGTCGTGTCGACGGTCCAGCTGCGGGTCGCCGCCAGGCCCAGGTTGCCGGCCGCGTCGCGCGCCTTGACCGCGAAGGTGTGGTGCCCCTCGGCCAGCCCTTCTTCGGCGAACGGGCTGGTGCAGGAGGTGAAGGCGGCGCCGTCGAGCGAGCAGAAGAAGATCGAGCCTTCCTCGGTCGAGCGGAAGGTGAAGCGCGCGTCGGTGCTCTTGGTGGCTCCCGCCGGGCCGCCCTGGAAGACGACCGCCGGGGGCGTTTCGTCGCCGCCGCTGCGCACCGTGACTTCGGTCGAGCGTTCGGCCGAGTGGCCGTGGCCGTCGCTGACCACGACGCGGATCCGGTGCGGCCCGACCGTGGCGAATTCGTGCGAGAAGTGCACCGGTTCGTAGGGGCTGGCGATGTTCCCCGTCTGCTGTGGGGTTTCGTCGCCGAAGTCGAGCTGGTAGTGGAGTTCGGCTTCGCGCGGCTGGAAGGCGTCGATCGAGCCTTCCACGGTCAGCGGGGCGATGCCGCTCGCCGGGGTGACGTCGAGGTCGACCGAAGGCGTCGTGTTGTCGATCGTCACCGGCACCGTGGCGCGGACGTCGTGCGACTGCCCGAAGGCGTCTTTGTAGTAGGCGTACGCGTAGACCTCGGCCTGCCCTTCGGGCAGCTGCAGGGTGTCGCGGCTCGTCTGCCAGGAGCCGTCGGCGGAGGCGCCGTAGACGGACCGGCATTCGTACGAGTCGGAGAAGCAGAAGGTGACCCCTTCGATCGTGCGGCCGGGCTGCGGCGTGTAGACGAGCTGGGCGATGCCGGCCAGCGTGTCGCCGGGCTGCGGGGCGGTGATCGCGCCGATCGGTCGGGTGTCGACCCCGATCCGCCCTTCGGCGGAGTCGGTGGCGCCGCCCGGTCCTGCGGCGGTGATCGTGTAGGTGTAGACGCCGTCGGGGACGGTGGCGCCGCCGTCGTCGTGGCCGTCCCAGCTGAAGTACTGGCCGCCCTGGGAGCGTTCGGCCCCCGCCTCGATCGTGCGCACCACCTCGCCGTGGTCGTCGGCGATCGTGATCGTCGTGGTGGCCGGGGCGGTGAGCGAGAAGGAGACCCCGATCTGGTCTTCCTGGCCGTCTTCGTCGGGGCTGAAGTAGCGGTCTTCGGAGAGCGCTTCGACCTGCGGTTCGCGCGGCACCTGGACGGTCGTCGTCGGCAGCCGGTAGTAGTGCATGGCGCCGAAGGGGTCTTCCCAGCCGACTTCGGCCAGCAACGTGTCCTGGCCGGCGTAGAGGTGGCCGGCGTCCAGTTCGGCCGACCAGTCGCCGTCGGGGCCGGCCTGGCCGGAGGCCTGGCATTCGGCGTAGTAGCCGGGGCAACTGGTCGCCCGGGCGTAGAGGCCGGTCAGGGTGATCCCCGAGGTCGGCGCCACCTCGACCGTGAAGGGCCCGGTCAGCGAGGCGCCTTCGGCGGGCGCCACCAGGTGGGCCGGGGGTCGGGTGTCGACCCCGATCCTCCCTTCGGCGGAGTCGGTGGCGCCGCCCGGTCCTGCGGCGGTGATCGTGTAGGTGTAGACGCCGTCGGGGACGGTGGCGCCGCCGTCGTCGTGGCCGTCCCAGCTGAAGTACTGGCCGCCCGCCGGGTGGGACGCGTTCGATTCGAGCAGCCGCACCCGGCCGCCCTGCGCGTTGCGCACGATCACGCTGACGTGCGCCGCCGCCGAGAGTTCGTAGCCGATCCCGATCTGGTCTTCCTGCCCGTCCCCGTCGGGGCTGAAGTAGCGGTCTTCCGGCAGCCCGCCGATCAGGCTGCCGCTCGCCTCCGCGTGCGCGAGCACGATCGCGAACAGCGCACCGGCCAGCGCCAATGCAGCCATCGTCTTTGCGGTTGCCCCCGCTCGCCGCCTCACAGGTTAGGAACGGGCGCGTCCGCGCATTTCTTCCGGGCGCCGGCAGACCGCACCCCGGGGAGGAAGGCGGGCCTTCGCCCCCGCGGTCTAGCCGCCGGCCGCCACCCGCGCCCCGGTCTCCAGGACCCGCTCGACTATCGCTTTCGCGTTCGGATCGCTGCGATACACGCGCCAGAACCCTCGCCGGTTGGATTCGCTGGGGTCGAAGACGGTGAGCAGATCGGCCTCGGTCATGCCGAAGCCGGCCGCGACGAGACCCTCGATTTCGGCATGGGCATCGACGTAGTCGATCTCGGTCGGCGGGATCGCGAGGCCTGGGGCGATCTCGCGAAAGCGTCGACCGAGGCTGAGCAGCGCGAGGGCACGGGCGGCGAGCAGGGAGACGGCCTCCGGATCGAGCCGGGGCCAGTGCATCGCCTCGAGGTAGAAGCGGTTGAGATGCAGGCCGGACACGGTCCGCCGCGCCTGCCAGTCGAAGACCATGCTGTTGAGCACGGCGAGCGCGGCCAGGGCCCGGACGTCATCGTCGAAGACCAGCACCGGGGCGGTGTTGCCGCAACGCCAGGCCGGCGGGAGCCAGGCGGCGTGGACGGTGCGCCTGTTGGTGGCCGAGGTGATGTCGCAGATCGCCAGCCGATCGCGGTGGCTCGCCGCCGCCGGGGCGAGGAACTGCGGCCTGCAGTCGGCCAACGCGTGGCCGTTGTTGTAGGTCCAGCGCGCCGTACGCCCGGCACCGCCGACCCAGGACTTCTCGAGGAAGTCGTACTGGCCGACCATCCGGCCCTCGACCAGCGGGTGCAGCGAGCGTCCCTCCGCGTCGACCCAGCGGTCGGGCGCCACCCGGCGGGCCGCGGTCGAGGGAACGAACTTCCCCCGCTTCCGATCCTCCGTGAGATCGAGTTCGCGCTCGTAGGCGACCCGGCCCAAGGCGGAGTCGCCGTCGAAGATGCCCGACCCCGCGGTGGCGATCCGGTGCAGGAGGCGCGCCTCGTGGTCGGACACGAGGTCGGGGATGAGCAGCGAACGGCCGCCGATCGAGTCGAGCGCCCCGGCGGGGATCCGCACGTGGCGCGCGGAGAGCCGGCGCGCCTCGTCGGCCATCCCCAACACCCGGAGCGAGCGGGTCCCGGCCGGATCGCGGCGCGCCCGCAACACGCCGAACTTGTAACGCCCGTCGATCGGAAAGTAGCCCCGTCGATTCTCGAAGCTCGTCCACTGCTCGACCGCGGTATGCGAGAGATAGAGTTCGCGCAGCTCCTGGGTCCCCAGGTCGGAGGACCAGGCGCCGGGGACGAGGGCGACGATCGGCGCCCCGCGACGCACCAGGTGCGGGGCCAGCTCGAGGAACGCCTTGTAGAGGTTGCGGTCGCCACGCCCATGGCAGCTGAAGAGGGGCGGCAATCCACTGCCTTGGTCGAGGACGGGGCGACGCAGTCGTTCGACCGTCGCCCGTCGATCCTCCTGATCGGCGATCCCGGGGTGCCGGAGCGACTCCCACGGGGGGTTCATGATCAGCGCGTCATAGGGCTCGTCGAGAGACCAATCCCTGGTGATGGCGTTGTCGCGGTGGATCCGGGAGGCGATCGAGGCGATGTCTTCCGAGCCCCGGCAGGCGAGCCAGATCTGCAGGCAGCAGAGCTCACGCGCCACCGGGTCCAGCTCGACGCCATGCAGCCGCGCGGCGGCGGCGGCGAGGTCACGATCCTCGGCGCCCGCACCCACCAGGCGCCGAAAGACGGCCAGCAAGAGCCCGCCGCCGCCGGCGCTGGGATCGAGGATCCGCGCGGGCACCGACCCGTTGCGGCGCAGCAGCAGCCGGGCCATCGGCTCGGCCAGGGCTCGAGGGGTGGCGTAGGCACCGCGACTCTTACGGGCCGCGTCGGCTTCCTGGAAGGCCTGGACCCAGTCGTCGTGACCGTCGGCCCCGACCAGGGACGGCGCCGCCGCCCGGGCCGCCGCGGCCAGTCCGCGCCACCCCGCGGCACCGCCCTCGCACTCCAGGCTGCCGGCGACCGCCAGCCGCCGGACCGCGGGGCGCAGCCGTCTTCCGTCGAGCGGATCCTCGGCGGCCGCGCTCGCGGCGATCGCGAGGTTGGCGAGACGTACCGCCTCCCTCCCGGCGGCGAGCCGGAGGGCTGCCTCGTGCACCTGACGCCAGGCGCTCATCCAGCTACCGGGGCGAGGGTCGCCTCGGAGCCCTCGGCGAGACCGTCGAGAAGTTCGAACAGTCGCCGGCCCCGCTGTCGGTCTCCCTCGCCACGCTTGTAGCCGAAGAGCCCGAGGCCGATCGAGACAAGCCTTCTGGGGCGATCGCCGAAGGCGGACGTCGTCCAGCCGACCGGCTCGAATTCGTCCGGATAGACGAGCACCGCGAGAGGAGCGCCGCAGGCCGCCGCCGTGGCCAGCGCCTGGAAGACGTGCGCGCGCGGTGGATCGAGCCCTTGGCCGCGCGAGTACTTGGCCTCGAAGACCGCGATCGTCGACTCCGCTTCGAGCAGGCGGCCGTCGGGTTCGGCGCCGCGAGACCTGCCGGGGCTGCCGGGGCCGGGCCGGATCAACTCCGAGCCGTACTTCGAGGGAGCGCGCATCGTCCGCCCATGCTCACGGCCTAACCGGACGGTCTGCTGGAGGGCGCGGGTGAGCAGCGTCTCCAGCAGCGGCCAGGCCTCGATCGCGAGCGAGACCCCTTGGCGCCGCCCCTTGGAACCGAGGAGACTGCGGCGCGAAAGGACCGAGACGGCGATGTCCCAGGCGCCCCCGTAGACCGCCCATTGCGGCGGCAGCGCCCGGCGGGCGACGGCGGGGTCGAGGGCGAAATCGAGCGGCGCGCCGGGGCGCAGCTCCCGCGACAGGCGCAGCAGCCGGCCCCGCACCTGCGGGCTGGAGCAGGCGAACGCGAGGACCTCGGCGACGCGGGACATCGCCCGGGTGAAGTGGTTGTCGGCGCTGAGGGTCTGGAAGGAGGTCGGCAGATCCTGGGGCCGCCAGCCGGCGCTGCGGCTCCACCGGGTGACGTCGAGCTTGCCGACCAGCAGCTGCCGGACGTCGCTCTGGCGCTCCATCACCAGCAGCGGGCCGTCGCGGCGCAAGGCGCGGGCGAGCCGCTCGGCATAGATCGCCGCGAGCACGTCCAGCGGCTGACGGGACACGGCGAGGCCTCCGCGCCGATCGCCCGCCACCGAGACCCGCGTCTCCGGCAGCAGCAGGTCCAGCGCCGCGGTCACCCAGTCGTCCTCGGGCTCGGTCTTGGGGACGACCTCCAGCAGCAGGCCGGGACGGAGTTCGAGGCTGCCGATGACGCCGGAGATGGTGAAGCTCGTGCCGGATTGGGTCAGCGGCGAGGTGGTGGGGCCGATCAGCTGCCTCGCCTCGGCGACGGCTCGTCGCAGGGGCTCGTGCAGGGGGCGCTCCAGATCGAACGGGACGCCCTCGACGCAGGTGAGCGCGCTCACGTCTGCCGGCGGGCGACGCGCAGCAGCGCCGCGGCAGCGTCGGGCCAATCCATCGCCGCCACCGGGTGGACCTCGAGGTGAGGCAGCGCGAAGGCCTCGACCTCGGGCGGCGGCTGCCTCCAGACCGCGACCGCGCTGCCCGCCGGGGCCGGCGACTGAGGGCTGCCGACCCCGAGGATCGCGGCGAGCAGGTCGTCCTGGTCGGCGAAGGCCAGGCGCAGACTCCCGACGATCCGCTGGTCGAAAGCCTCGAGCAGGGCGACCTGCGGATCCTCGCTCTCACCGACCGGCCAGAGCAGCGCGTGGCCGAGCAGGAAGTCGTCGCCGAGGACGAAGCCGATGCGCTCGTTCAGCGCGGCCAGCAGACAGAGCGCGAGCGTCTTGACCTCGTCGTCGGTCCAGGCCTCCGCCGGGGCGTCGAGCGTCGACGGCGGCTCGGTGGCGAGCGCGACGCCGAAGTGGTCGGCGAGGAGCTCCAGGTCGGGGTCCACCCGGACGATGGCGAAGCGGCGACGCAGCGCCGCGTCGAGCGGGGCGACCGAGCGGTCGGAGCTGTTCAGCGCCGCGACGATGTGGAGGTTTTTCGGCAGCCGAAGCTCGGGGGAGACCTCGACCGAACCCTCCTCGTTGGCGTACTCGCGGGGCACGGTCATCTCCTGGTCGGCGAACGGCCGCGCGATGTGGGCGCCGCCCCCGCCGACCCCGGCGCGCTTGGAGCCGTCGAGGAGCGCCAGCGTGTCGCCGAAGATCGCGGCGGTGGGGCCGCGGTTGAACTCGTCGAGCAGGAGCAGGGCGCGGCGGTCCGAGCGCGCCGCCCAGGTGGCGAGGTTCAGGAGCGGCCCCGGCCGGGCCTCCAGCCCCAGCTCGCCGTTCTCGCTGCGGGGGACGAGCCCGGCGACGAAGTTCTCGTACGAGTAGGAGGAGTGGAAGACGAGGCTGATGACCTTGCCCGCGTTCTCGGCGTCGGCGCCGAAGGCGTCGTCGATCAGCTCGGGGTCGAAGCTGAGCGGGGCGTCGGCGTGCTCGACCATCGCCCTGAGGTCTTCCAGAGCGACGGTCTTGCCGGTCCCCGGCGGGCCGACGAGCAATACGTTCGGATCCTTCGCGAGCGCCTCCTGGACGGCGGCGAGGATCTTCGGCGCCCTCGCCGGGGGCGGCGGGGAGTGGACGGGACGAAAGAAGCCGCTCTGGGTTTCGGTCGCGTTGATCGCGCCGAGCAGGCCGGCGGGGAGCCTCGCGAGGTCGGCCCGCTCGAGGCCGGGAGGAGGGTTCTCCAGATACGCCCTGGCGTGGAGCTCGTCGTCCTCGCCCTCGAGCTTTACCGCCACGAACCAGGGGCGGATGTCCGCGTCGGTCACCTCCTGCAGCGCCGCGTCGGCTTCGGCCTCGTCCTTGCCGTCCGGATCGCCGGGGATCGAGACCAGCGGATCGCCAGGGTCGCCGAGCTTCCAGGTCTTCGGCGCTTTGCCGGCGCTGTCCCAGGTCAGGTGGACTCGCTTCGCCGAGCCTGGCTCTCCTTTATGGAGGCGCAGCTTGCCCGTCTGCCCTCCGTGGTCGCCGGGCCAGCGCCACCTCAGCGCCACCTCCTCGTCGCCGACGCGGCCGAACACTTCGTCGAGGACATCGCCGGGCGGGCCGCTGACCTGGAGGTAGTTCTTCGTGTACCGACTGCTTTTAGAGATCCGCTGGTACGTCGCCTGGGAGGTCTGCTTGTCCCAGCGAAAGAAGAAGACCGCCTCGACCGGCTGCGGAGCCATTCATACCCTGCCCACGACGATCGCCTCGGGAGATTGCGAGGGCTCGATATCGCGTCGGTTCTGCGCGGCGACGGAGCGCCGGGTGGTCATCCGGACGATCTCGTGATCGGCGAAGAGTTCCCGCACGAGCGGAGTATCGCGATTCGACAGCACCCAGGCGACTCCGTTCTTGGTCAGCTCGCGGCAGATCGACGCAAGCTCCTCCAGATCCGCCGCCCGAAACCGCTTTTCGGTGTAGCCCGAGAACTTGCTGGTGTCGCTGACGGGGAGATAAGGGGGATCGAGGTAGACGAAATCCCCCCGCTTCGGCTGTCCGAGGATGTCGCGAAAGTCGGCGAGCTCGATCTCCACCTCTTGCAGGACGGCGCTCAGATCGCCTATCGCCTCGGCTTCGTATCCGCGAAACGGCCGATTCCCCCACGGCACGTTGAACCGACCCCAGCGATTGACCCGCCACAACCCGTTCCAGGCGGTCTGGTTCAGATAGGCGAAGCGGGCAGCCCGCTGGATCGGCTCGGCCGGTGCGTCGGCTTCGCGAACCTCGTAGTAGGAGGCCTCGTCGTTTTTCCCCTCATAGAAGACCAGCGCCTCCAGGAACCCATCCGGCTCGTCGCGCACGGTCCTCCATATGTTGACCAGCTCTTCGTTCAGGTCAGAGAGGACGATCGGCCCGCCGGCCCGCTGACGGGTCGCGAAAAATACGGCGCCGCCGCCCAGGAAGGGCTCGAAATAGCCGTCAAACCGCTCCGGGACGTACGGCAAAAGGTGACGGAGAAGGCGCGTCTTGCCACCCGCCCAGCGCAAGAAGGGCCCTGGATCAGACGCGTCGGCAACTCGCGCGACAGGTAGAGCAGTTTGGCTCATGCGCGTGCACTCTCGCGAAGGAATCGGACGTCTAAGCGCCTCGCGAGGCGCCGCCCGGTAACGGCTGAGGCGCGGGCGGCGACGATCGAAGCCGGCTGGAGCGGAAGCTCGCCGGGCACGGATCCGACGACTACGATCCCGTCTGGATGAGAGGTTTCTGGTCCAGGGTCGTCGCGGCCGGCGCGTTCGCGTTGGTGATGATCGCCGGGACGTCCGCCTGCTCGTCGACCGCGTCCTTCGACTCGGCGTTGGCGAAGGGGGTCGAAGCGAAGCTCGGCACCGCCGGCAAGGTCAGCTGCGAGCACCGGGTCCGAGAGCTGTGGCTCTGCTCCTACGAACCCGACCCGGGGAGCAACTCCTACGCCGAGGTGATCGTCAGGCGGGGCGCCGGTGCCTGCTGGGCCGCCCGGCGTGGGCACGTTCGTCAGGGGCCGCCGCGGCCTTACTCACCACGGAGCTACTCGTTCGGGCGTCACGAGGCGGTGGGGCCGACCTTCGGCGGGTGCGCCTAGGGGCTTGGCGTTCGGATCTGGCGAGCGCGTCGATCCCGCCTCACTGCTGATCGTCGGCGGAACCGAGGCGGCGGGCGAACAGGTCGTTGAACTTCTCCGGCTCCTGGCCGACGAGGATCTCCAACTGCATCGGGTCGAGGAGGATGCTCTCGCCGCTGCAGAGCAGGATCCAATTCTATGTCCAACTTTGCCGACCATATTGGAGGCATCCGTACCACCCAGTTAGGATCTTGCGCGTGGATACCGCGACCCCAGCCGAGCGCCCCGGTGACATGGTCATCGGTGCCTACGAGAAACTCCGAGACCTGATCCTCGACGGGACCTACCATCCCGGCCACCGGCTCACCCAGGGGGAGCTGACCGAAGTCCTCGGGGTGGGCAGGACGCCGCTCCGCGAGGCGCTTCGCATGCTGCAGGCCGACGGCTTCCTGGTCTCGGTGGCGAATCGCGGCGTCACCGTCTCACGGATCGAGCTGGGCGCGACCGAGGAGCTCTACGCGCTGCGGCTGCTGGTCGAGCCCCCCCTTCTGATGTCGCTCGCCGGCAACTTCAGCGACGCCGAGATCGACGAGATGGAGAAGAGCCTCGGCGAGTTGGAGCTCCATCCCGATCGCAGCAAAGAGTTCCAGGAGAACCATCTTGCCTTCCACCGCGTCGCCAGCGCCCGCTACGGCGAGGCCATCGACGCCTTCGTCATGCAGGTCTACCGCCGCATCGTCTGGGCCCAGCGCTCCTACATGTCGCGGCCGCGCACGGCCACCGACTTCATCGCCGCCGACACCAAGCTGCTCGACGCCCTCCGTCGCGGCGACGGCCTCGCGGCCAAGCAGATCCTCGAGTTCCACCTGATCGACGCCGCCCTCGGCCTGATCCTCGACGTCGACCCCGAGCACGCCTTCTCCGCCTTCCCCAGCGCCGCCCACGGCATCGGCATCGAGATCGCGATGGAGGACAACAAGATCACCCCCCCGTCCGAGATCTGCTGGACCGGCCAGACCACCGAGGACGTGCTGGCGCTGACCTCGGCGAACCTCCGCGTCGTCCCCGGGCCCGGGTCCTCGTAGAGGGAGCGCCGAGGCGGGCGGGCGGCCGACCGAGGACAGGGACCCCGACGCGCCCGCCGCCAACCCCCGAGGGTGCGTTCGCACTTTTCACCGCTATGCGGTGAAAAGTGCGAACGCAAAAAGGGGGGAGGGGCCGGGGACGGGCGAGGCTCCGGGCCCCGGCGGCCGGGAACGGCGGACCCCGGTGACGGCTCCACCGGTCAGATCCTCCTTCGGGAACCCGAGGTCGCCCTGGCGTACACAGGGTGCCCTCACGTCTTCGTGACGGAAAAAAGGTGCGCGCCTTCGTGCCGAAGGCGCGCCGAGGCGCCCCGCGTCCCTCACGGGCGCCCCTCGTAACTCCGCCATCACCCACGGGGGCCCTCGAGAGTCCGCCTCTCCTCACGGGCACCTCTCGAGGGTCCGCCTCTCCTCACGGGCACCTCTCGAGGGTCCACCCGCCACGGTCCGGCCCGGCTGTGCCGGCAAGGGTCCGGGCGCGCAGCGGGCGTGGGCCGCGTGGATCGTGACGGAGGCAGCGGGGGACGAGGTGGTCACCGAGATCCCGGAGACGATCGATCAGGAACCTCTGTGGAACATTTCGGTTGCCAGGCACCCGGAATGTTCCACAGAGGTTCCTGAGCATGCGGGACCGGGGCATCTTCGTCACGGACGCCCGTCCCGTGAGGGTCCCGGCCCCGAAGGCTCCATGTCCCGGGCGTCTCGGCGGCGGCCTCCCATCCCAGGCGTCCCGGCGACGGCCTCCCCGTCCCGGGCGTCTCGGAGGCGACCACAGCCCGCCCGGGTCGCCTCCGAGACGCCCGGGCCCGCACCGTCCCTTCCCCCGCCCCCGTGCGTTCGCACTTATGACCGCATAGCGGTCATAAGTGCGAACG
>DATJUK010000174.1:0-2564 GCA_035502495.1 Solirubrobacterales bacterium | reverse complement strand
CCGCCGACCGACGACGACCTGCTCGAGGACGACGACCTCGCGGCGGAACTCGGCGTCGACGGCGTCGAGGCCCCGGTCGAGGGCTTCGGCCTCTCCTTCGCGGAGGAGCTCGAGGAGCTCGCCCAGGAGATCGAGTCGACCTCCGGCGACGACGCCAAATAGACGTCAGCAAAAGTCGCACCGAAGGGCCGCCTTTCAGGCGGCCCTTCGTCGTCGACGGGACGAAAACACAAGCCATGGTCGAGTTTTCGTCCCGTCGACATCGTGGGGACTGGCCATGCGGCCAGTCTCGGCCCTGGTGGGATACCTTTCGGCCCATGAGGGCGTGCATCATCGGGGCGGGGAGCTCGGGGATCGCGGCGGCGCAGGTGCTGCAGGCGCGCGGGATCGACTTCGACTGCTTCGAGAAGGGCTCGCAGACGGGCGGCAACTGGCGCTACGAAAACGACAACGGGATGTCGTCGGCGTATCGCTCGCTGCACATCAACACCTCGCGTCGGGTGATGGCGTTCAAATCGCTGCCGATGCCCGACAGCTACCCGGACTACCCCGATCACTTCCAGATGGCGGCCTACTTCGACGAAGTGGTGGAGCGCTACAACCTGCGCGAGCGGATCCAGTTCCGAACCGAGGTGCTCGCGGTCGAGCCCGCAGCCGACGGCGTGGGGGAGTGGGACGTCACGGTCGAGGGCCCCGCGGGCCGCTCGACCGCCCGCTACGGCGCGGTGATGGTCGCCAACGGGCACCACTGGGACGCCCGCTGGCCCGAACCGGCATTCCCCGGCGCCGACGAGTTCGAGGGCGAGCAGTTGCACGCCCACGAATACCGCGAGGCCGACCTCCTGCGCGGTAAGCGGGTGCTGGTCCTGGGGATCGGCAACTCGGCGGTCGACATCGCGGTCGAGTCCTCGCGGATCGGCACCAAGACCTTCCTCGCCACCCGCCGCGGCGCCTGGGTCCTGCCCAAGTACCTGAACGGCAAGCCGATCGACGAGGTGCTGAACCCGATCACCGGCCTCACCCCGATCCCGCTCCAGCGCATCTTCACCAAGCCGGCGCTGAAGGCCGCCGCGGTCGGCGACCCAAGCGCCTACGGGCTGCCGAAGCCTGACCACAAGCTCTTCGAGGCGCACCCGACCGTCTCCTCGGAGTTCCTGCCCCGGCTCGGCCACGGCGACATCACCCCGAAGCCCAACATCGACCGCTTCGTCGGCGGCCGCACCGTCCGCTTCGTCGACGGCACCGAGGAGGAGGTCGACCTCGTCGTCTACTGCACGGGCTACAAGATCACCTTCCCGTTCTTCGACCCCGAGGTCCTCGCCGCGCCTGACAACCGCCTGCCGCTCTACCGCCGGGTCGTCTCGGTCGAGCGCCCGGGCCTCTACTTCATCGGCTTCATCCAGCCGCTCGGGCCGATCATGCCGATCGCCGAGGCGCAGTCGGAATGGATCGCCGACCTGATGACGGGCCGGGCGACGCTGCCGCCGCCGGCGGCGATGCGGGAGCAGATCTCAGCCGAGGAAGCGAAGCAGGCGAAGCGCTTCGTCGCCTCTAAGCGTCATACGGTCGAGGTCGACTTCTATCCTTATCTGCGCGAGATCCGGCGCGAGCGAAAGCGGGCAACGGCGCGGGCTTGACCACCCGGGTCCGGCCGCCCGGCGGGCAGTCCGGCAGCGGCATCGCGACACCGCCTCCATGCGGACCGCGGCGCGGGCCACGGGGCAGTTTCGGCGGCATCTTGCGCCGCTTGTTGCCGCCGTCGCCGTCGGCCTCCTCCGGTTCGGGGAGCTCCTGGTGGCTCGCCCACCAGACAAGCCAGATCCCACCTAGAACCGGGATCTTCAGCACGACCATCAAGAAGAAGATGGGCCAGAATCCGGTCAAGGGGAAAAGTTTAGATCAACCGTTTGCCGAGGAGTGGGAGCCCCGGGGGACCCCTTCACTCACAACAGCCAGGAGGCTCGCTCGGCGGTCCCCCGAGCCGCCCGCGGAGCGCGGGCGGAGGGTCCGCGGGGGGCGAGGGCGCGGTGGCCCCGGGCGGCGCAGGCCCGGGCGGCGGACGAGTGCGGGTGCGGTGGCCCGGCGGATGCGGCCGCAGGGCCGGCGGCGGACGGGGCCGAGGGACGCGGCGGCCCCGCGGCCGACGCGTCCCGGGCAAGGGACGCCGAGGGACCCGCCCTCCCGGCGGCGGCCCGGGCGGGCTGAGGCCGCCGCCGGGAGGGCGGGTCCACGGGGAGAGGTGCGAGGGACGCCGGGGGTGCAGGGGGCATCGCAGGGACGGGAACCCCACGAAGAGGGGAGGAACCCCACGAAGGCGGGAGGAACTCCACGGAGACGGGAGGAACTCCACGGAGACGGGAGGAACGCACGGAGACGTGGATCGTCACCGGGACCTGCCCGGGGCTTTGACCTGTCCCCAGACTTTGCTCGAGGGTCTGCGTGGAAACATTTCGGGTGCCTGACACCCGAAACGTTCCACACACCTTCCTGAGCGGTGGGATCTCCCCCGGAAGGCCCACGTCCCTGTGTCGTTCCCCATGGAAGTCTCGCGTCCCGGGCGTGGC
>DATJUK010000173.1:0-8346 GCA_035502495.1 Solirubrobacterales bacterium | reverse complement strand
GGATAAGTGCGAACGCAACGGGGGGGCGCGCCAGACCATGTAGCGGGTGCGCTCGACCTCCCAGCGCGGCCAGTGGGGCGCCTCGGCTTCGAGCTCGGCGCCGATCCGCCCGCCGTCGGCCTGGTCGAGCATGCAGATCGTCCGGTGGCCGAAGCCCTCGCCGCCGAGCGTCTCCTCGGCGATCGCGACCACCTGGTCGACGCTCAGCCCCACCTCCTCGATCCCCACCCAGTTGGCATCCCAGATCAGCGGCGCCGAGCGGGTGAGGAAGAGCCGGCCCCAGCTCTCCCGGTGGACCTCGTCGCAGACCTTCTCGTCGAGGGCCAGCTCGAAGGCCAGCAACTCGTCACGGTCTGGTGTCGCCGGGCCCTCCATCCGGATAGCCTCCCAACCTCGCGCGGCCGCCGGCCGCCCAGCCAAGCTTCGAAACGGGAGGAACCGAGCCGAATGTTCGTCAGTAAGGCCGCTGTGGTCGGTGGGGGGACGATGGGAGGCGAGATCGCCCAGGCGATCGCCGCCGCCGACATCCCGGTCGTGGTCAAGGACATCGACCAGAAATTCGTCGACGCGGCGCTGGAGAAGGCCCGCGCGGTCACCCAGGGCCAGCTCGGCTCGCAGGTGAAGAAGGAGCGCATCACCCACGAGCAGGCCGACGCCCGGCTCGCCGAGGTGATGGCGAACATCACCGGCACCACCAGCTACGCCGAGTTCGCCGACGTCGACTTCGTGATCGAGGCCGTGCCGGAGAAGATGGAGATCAAGCAGGCGGTCTTCCGCGAGATCGACGCCGCCACGCCCGGCCACGCGATCCTCTCCTCCAACACCTCCTCGCTCTCGATCACCGAGATGGGCGAGGCGACCCTGCGCGCCGACAAGGTGGTCGGCTTCCACTTCTTCTACCCGGCCTCGATCATGCCGCTGGTCGAGGTGATCGTCGGCGAGGACACCTCCCGGGAGACCGCCACCGCGGCCTACAACTTCGCCCAGGCGATCAAGAAGCAGCCGATCGTCTGCGGTGAGGTCCCCGGCTTCGTCGTCAACCGCATCCTGATGGCGACGATGGGCGAGATCTGGCGCGCCCAGGAGGAGAAAGGCCTCTCGCTGAAGGGCATCGACAGCGCCATCGCCGAGGCCAAGCTCGCCCCGATGGGCCCGTTCTTCCTCACCGACCTGCTCGGCCTCGACACCGTCTTCCACGTCGCCGAGCACCTGCACCATTCCTACGGCGACGCCTTCTACGTCCACGAGGGCCTGCGCGGCCTGGTCGGCGAAGGCAAGCTGGGGATGAAGAGCGGCGGCGAGGGCTTCTTCAAGGACGGCGAGCAGAACGTCCCCGGCGACGCCGAGCCCGACGCCCAGGAGCTGATCGACATGTTCAGCTCGCGCGCCTTGATCGAGGCCTGCCTGCTGGTCGAGGAGGGGATCGCCTCGGTCCGCGACATCGACCTCGGGATGATGACCGGGGCGGGCCTCGACCCGCGCAAAGGCCTGCTGCCGCCGTTCTGGAAAGCCGACGTCGAAGGCCTCGACAAGATGCTGGAGAAGATCGAGGGGCTGGAGGAGAAATACGGCGAGCGCTTCGCCGCCCCGGTGACCCTCAAGCGCCTGGTCGCCCAGGGCCGCCTCGGGATCGCCTCCGGCCAGGGCTTCTACGCCTACCCGCGGCCCGACGAGGGCGAGCAGCCGGAGAAGGTGAAGCTCGAGACCCGCGGCCCGGTGGCGATCGCCTGGCTCACCAACGCGCCGATGAACGCGGTCCACCCGCAGGTGATCCACGACCTGAAGACGGTCTGGGAGAAGGTCAAGGCCGACGAGGCGATCCGCGCGATGGTGATCGTCTCCTCGGTGCCGATCGTCTTCTCCGCCGGCGCCGACATCAAGGCGTTCACGCAGATGGACCCGGCGGGCGGCAAAGAGCTCCTCGACGGCGCTCACGCGCTCTTCCGCGAGTTCGAAACCGGGGACGTGGCGACGATCGCCGCGGTCAACGCGATCGCCTACGGCGGCGGCTGCGAGATGGCGATGGCCTGTGACTTCCGCATCGCCGCCGAGGCCGCCGTCTTCGGCCAGCCGGAGATCAAGCTGGGGATCATCCCCGGCTTCGGCGGCACCCAGCGGCTGCCGCGCCTGGTCGGCGAGTCGAAAGCCCTGGAGATGAACCTGACCGGCGACGCGATCCTCTCCGAGGAGGCCCTCGAAATCGGCCTCGCCAACCGCGTCGTTCCCGACCACGAGCTGTTTGAGACCGCGCTGATGTGGGCGGACAAGCTGGCCGAGCAGGCCCCGGTCGCGCTCGGTCAGATCAAGCAGGTCTCGGCCAAGGGCGACATCGAGGCCGAGAAGGGCGGCTTCGGCGTCGCCTTCGGCAGCGAGGACGCCAAGGAGGGCATCTCGGCCTTCCTCGGCAAGCGCGCGCCGAAGTGGAGCGGCAAGTAGGGACGCCGGCAGGAGGCGGAGGGCGGCGGCGATCGAGCGACCCGCCGCCCTCGCCTGAGTCGTTCCCCCACTGCGCCGCCCCGGACCCGGGGCTCAGAACCTGACGCCCTGCCTCTCGCAGTTGGCGACGATCATCTCCGCCCGCCCGCCCGTGTATTCGGACGCGTGGGAGCAGATGTCGACCGCCTCCTGACCGCAGGCGCTCAGCGTTTCGGCGCCGACGATGCCGGCGACGGTCGGGTTGATGCAGCCCTGCGCGGGGGCCGGGTTGCTGTTGCCCGCGCCGGTCAGGGCGACCATCGCGACGATGGTCACCAGGGTCACCGCGACGATGCTCGCGGCCACCCAGATCTCCCGGGCGCTGAGCTTGTAGAGCGGCGTGGTCTGACGTTCGTAATGTCCTTCAAGTGGCATGGGCGCACCTTATGCGCCTGATCTGGGGCCGCCTATCGCCCTGCGGGAGAAGATCGGCCGCCGATCTTTAGACACTCGTACGTAGTGACGCCGCTTCCTTCGCGTGAGGGTTTACGCCAAGTCCAGAAGTAGAACGAAAGGAAGCAGCATTCAATGGAATGGTTGAGCGAAGGCGCCAATTCATGGCAGCTCACCGCCGCGACGTTGGTGGGCCTGATGAGCATCCCGGGCCTGGTCGTTCTCTATGGCGGGGTGATGCAGAAACGCTGGTCTGTGAACTCGATGATGATGGCGTTCGTCGCCTTCGCGATCGTGCTCATCCTCTGGGTCCTGGTCGGCTTCAAGATGGCCTTCGGGGATCCGATCCACATCTTCGGGGCGACCTCGGGCTTCTTCGGCAACATGTGGGGGAAGCCGGGCTCGATCCTCAATAGCCACAGCCTGCTCGAACAGGCACACATCGGGGAGCTGCCGGAAGAAGAATTCCTCTTCCCGATGTCGACGCTGGCCTACTTCCAGATCGTCTTCGCGGCGATCACCCCGATCCTGATGCTGGGCTCGGTCCTCGGTCGGTTCAACTTCAAGGCGTGGATCCCGTTCGTCGCCCTCTGGACCCTCCTCGTCTACACGATCAACGCCTTCATGATCTGGGGCGGCGGCTTCTTCGCCCAGCAAGGTGCCGTCGACTACTCCGGCGGCTACGTCATCCACCTCGCGGCCGGGGTCTCCGGCTTCGTCGCCGCGGCGGTGATCGGACCGCGGCTCCAACGCGACCGCGAGGTCGACGCGCCGAACAACCTGGCGATGGTGGCGGTCGGCGCCGGGCTCCTCTGGATGGGCTGGAACGGCTTCAACGGCGGCGACTGGTACAGCGCCGGCGAAGTCGCCTCCGCCTCGGTGCTGAACACCAACCTCTGCACCGCCGTCGCCTTCCTCGTCTGGGTGGCGCTCGACTACGCGACCGGCCGCAAGCCGAGCCTGATCGGCAGCGTCAACGGGATGATCGTCGGCCTCGTCGCGATCACCCCCGGTGCCGGCTTCGTCAACGGCTGGGGGGCGATCATCATCGGCATCATCGCCTCGGCGATCGTCTACTTCGCGCTCAACTACCTGAGCCGGACCTCGCCGTTCCGCAACGTCGACGACACCCTCGGGGTCGTCTACACGCACGGCTTCGCGGGCTTCGCCGGCGGCCTCCTGACCGGCATCTTCGCCAACAAGCTGATGGCGGGCAATCACGAAGGCCTGATCTCCGGCGGCGGCCTGCACCTGCTCTGGGTGCAGTTCTACACCGGCGCCTGGGTGATCGTCTTCTCCGCGATCGGCACCTTCATCCTGCTCAAGATCGTCGGCCTGGTCGTGCCGCTGCGGATGACGGAGGCGGAAATGGAGACCGGCGACATCGCCGTCCACGGGCACGAGGTGTACCCGTCGGACGTCCCGTCGCTCGGCTATCCGGACGGGATCTCGGGGTCTGCGGCCCCGGCGGCGGGTTCGGCCTGACGCCACCCGCCTCGCGCCCGACGATCACGGAGCCGCCTTCCGCACTACTCGCGGGGGGCGGCTCCGGACTCGGGCTTGGAGCCTGCCTCGTACCCCCACGCACGCCCGCGGTACCGGACAGCATCGCGGGGCGTCGCCATCGGTCGGCCAGATGGCACTGCCACCCGGCCTCCTTGCGTCCTACCCCCGCTCGGTCCGCCGCTCGCCAGTCGCACGCGCGGGCTGCGAGACAGGCTCTTGGCGGCGCAGGACGTCGAGCATCGTCGCCACCGCGGCGGTCGCGGCGGCGGCGCGGGGAGTGGCCGCGAATACCTTGCGCACCGGGCTCTGCGGGGCCAGCGGCCGCACCACGATGTCGTCGCGGACGGTGGAGAGGGCGGTCTGCGGGATCAGCGCCACGCCGACCCCCGCCGCGACCAGGCCCTGGACGGTGAGGTAGTCGTCCGACTCGAAGGAGACGCGGGGTTCGAAGCCCGCCGCGATGCAGGAGCGGACCACGTGGCGCGCGCAGGGGCTGGCCGCCGAGGTCTGCACCCACGACTCCTCGCGCAGGTCCTCGAGGCGCGGCGCGGCCTTGCGCCCGGCGAGCCGATGGTCGGCGGGGAGGGCGAGGTGGAGCGGATCGTCGAAGAGCTCGAAGCGGCGCAGGCCGGTGGTGAGGTGCTCGCTGACGCCCTCGAACTCGAACAGCAGGGCGAGGTCGAACTCGCCCGCCCGCAGGCGTGGGGCGATCTCCTCCGTCTCGCCCTCGGCGAGCGAGACCTCGACCCCGGGATGGGAGGCGCGGAAGGCGGCGATCGCGCGCGGCATCAGGTCGGCCCCGGCGGTCGGGAATGATGCCGTGCGCAGGTGGCCGCCGCGGCCGGCGACGATCGCCGCGATTTCGTCCTCGGCCGCCGCCAGCTGGGCGAGAATGCCGCCGACGTGCCCGGCCAGGGCGGCGCCGGCGGCGGTCGGGCGGACGCCGCCGCGGCTGCGCTCGATCAGCGCCACCCCGGCTTCTCCCTCGAGCGTCTGGATCGCCTGCGAGACGGCCGACTGCGAGTAGTCGAGCGCGTCGGCGGCGGCCGAGAAGGAGCCCTGGGAGACGACCTCGCGGAAGATGTTCAGCCGCTTCACGTCGAGCATAAGCAGTGCTTATGCTACCTACCAGTAATTCAACTTGCGCTGATACTCGGTCGATGGGACAGTCCCTGGGCACCCCGAATCCAGAACGCTCAGGAGACCTCCCATGGCACTGAAGATCATCGTTTCCTACGACGACACCGACAACGACCGCGACGCCCTGGCGCTGGGACGCCTGCTCGCCTTCTCCGGCGCCGAGCTCTCGCTCGCCTACGTCCGCCACTCCTTCGGCGAGTCGCTCGACCAGCAGGCGGCCGAACAGCTGCTCGCCCGCGGCGCCGAGTCGGTAGGCACCCCCGACATGCCGAAGTTCATCGTCGCCAACCCGGCGACCAGCGTCGGCCTCGCCGAAGTGGCCGCCCAGGAGGGCGCCGACGTGATCGTCTTCGGCTCCGAGTACCGGACCGCCAACGGCCTGGTGAAGCCCGGCATCTCGGCCCACAAACTGCTGCTCGGGGGCGGTTCGGCGATCGCCGTCGCGCCGGCCGGCCTGCGCTCCAACCCGGCCCTCTCGGTCAACACGGTCGGCGTCATCGACGAGGGCGATCCGGCCGCCCGGCAGACCGCCGAGAGCCTTGCCGGAGCCCTCGGGGCGACCGTCGCCGAGCACGGCTCGGGCCCGCTCGACCTGCTCGTGGTCGGCTCGCGCAAAGAGGCCCCGGCGGGCAAAGTGGTGCTCAGCGCCGCCAGCGACTACGCGGTCGAGGCGGCCAACTACCCGGTGCTGGTGGTCCCGCGCGGGATCGCGCTCGACTTCTCCGGCACGGCCGCGTCGGCGGCCTAGGCAGCTCGGCGCGCTAGTCGCGCTGGACGACCAGGATCACGGCTGCGACCGCGGGATCGCGGCCGTCGATCCGCTCCCGCGCCTCCTCGATCGGCACGCTCTCGGTGTCGTGACCGGAGACGATCTCGGCCAGCGTCCCCACCGGCGAGTCGGTGTGGATGACGATCGCCGCCGGGCCGCGGCCCGCCCGCTGCGTCTCGGTAGCCCCGCCGATCACCGCCTGGGTGACGTCGGTGGCGTCGCGCTGCGCGTTCGACCAGCCCTGGCTGAAGGCGAGGTCCTGGTTGGTGAGCTCCGGCCCTTCGAGGATCGTCAGCCGGGCGTCGTCGCGCGTCCACTTGCGGTCGCCGAGCAGCACCGCCCGGCCGCTGAGCCAGGGGTCGAGGACGGTCCGCCGCAGCTCCTCCTCGGTGAGGTTGAAGGACCGGGCGTGTCGCCGCTCGGTGGAGACCTCGATGTGGAACGCCATCGTGGCGGCGAAGCTACCGGGTTTCGGCGCGGCGCAGGTCGGCCTGGCCGGATTGACATGATGCGGCCCATGCCAGCCAGCGGACCAGACGCGGTCCTCTTCGACAACGACGGCCTGCTGCTCGACACCGAGTCGGTCTGGACCCGCGCCGAGCAGGACATGTTCGACGCCTACGGCCACGAGTTCACCGCCGAGCACAAGCTCGAGCTGGTCGGCAAATCCGGCGCGATCGCCGCCAAGCTGCTGGAAGGGTGGCTGGGGCAGGAGGGCCGCGGGGTCGAGCTGATGGCGGAGCTCGACCAGATGGTCGTCGCCGAGCTCGAGCACGGGGTGGAGGCGATGGTCGGCGCGCGTGACCTGCTCGAACGGCTGCGGGCCCAGGGGACCCCGATCGGCCTGGTCTCCAACTCGCCCCTCTCCTTCGTCGAACGTTCGCTGGCGATCGTCGGCTTCGGGGCGATCTTCGACGCGATCGTCAGCGGTCACGAAGTGGCGGCGCCGAAGCCCGCCCCCGATCCCTACCTCGAGGCGTGCGGCAGGATCGGCGTCGAGGCGGGGCCGAGCGTGATCGCCCTGGAGGACTCGCCGACCGGAGTCGCCGCCGCCCGCGCCGCCGGGCTCACCGTGATCGGCGTGCCTTCGGTCGACGGGGTCGAGCTGGCCGAAGCCCACCACATCGCCGCCACGTTGCTCGACGCCAACGTGGTCGAGCTGACGATCGTCTAGCCGGCGGCGCCCCGCCATGAGAGGGTGGGCGGCGTGTCTCGTCGCGGTCAGGTCATCGAGAACCCGGTTTCCCGGGAGCGGGCGATCATGCTCACCGATCCGCTCGACCAGGCGGGCGGCGACGGCGCGCTGGTCGCCGAGCTCCACGTGCAGCCGGGCGGCCGGGTGGTCACCGCCCATCGCCACCCGAATCTGGTCGAGCGCTTCCACGTGCTGCGCGGCGAAGTCGGGTTCCTGATCGGCGAGCGGGAAGAGCTGCTCGGGCCGGGGGACTCGGCCGAGGTCCCGGCGGAAGTTCTCCACGACTGGTGGCAGGTCGGCGACGAGGAGGCCGTGGTGGTGGTCGAGGTCAACCCTGGCGCCCGCTTCGTCGAGATGGTGGCCACCTTCTTCGGCCTCGCCAGGGACGGCAAAGTCGACGCGAAAGGGATGCCCACGCCGTTGCAGCTGGCGCTCAGCGCCAAGGACTTCAGCGACACGATGGTGGTCGCCAAACCGCCACCCTGGGTGCAGAGCACGCTCTTCGGAGTCATGGCGCCGATCGCCAGGATGCGGGGGCTGAAGTCGACCTACGAGGAGTACCTGACCTCCGATCTGGTGGCCGAGCCGGATCCGGCGACGGTGGAGCTGATCGGGGAGGACGGGCGGCTGCGGTTCGGGGGGTAAGGGTTCGGGCGGCGAGCAGGGGAAGCTCGGGGGACCCCCTCACTCACAACAGCCGGGAGGTTCGTTCGGGGGTCCCCCGAGCCTCCCCCGCGAGCGCTCGTGGAGAGTTCTCACGCGAAGGCGGGGAGGCCGATCGGGACCTCACGGAGTGCCCCGACCAAGGCTGCCGAGGGTGCCGAGGGTGCGTTCGCACTTATCACCGCATAGCGGTGATAAGTGCGAA
>DATJUK010000172.1:0-7985 GCA_035502495.1 Solirubrobacterales bacterium | reverse complement strand
TGCCGGCGGACGTGCTCCTTGCCCGTGCGGCCCAGCCGGCGGCCGAGCTCGGGGTCGCGCAGGATCTCGAGGCTGCGCTCGGCGCACTGCTCGACGCTCGAGACCAGATAGCCCGAGACGCCGTCCTCGATCTGCAGCGGGATGCCGCCGACGTTGCCGCCGATCGTCGGCCGACCCTTCCAGAGCGCCTCGGTGACGGTCAGCCCGAAGCCCTCGCGGATCGACTTCTGCAGGCAGACCTCGGACTGCGACTGGAAGGCGTTGACCTCGATCGCGCCGACGTTGTTGAGGTTGCTGAGGATCTTGATGTCGGGATCGTTGTCCGCGTATTCGTAGGTTTTCTGGAAGTACTCGCGGCCCTCGGGGTCGTCGGTGGCCATCGAGCCGACCATCGCCAGCTGCGTGTCCGGCACCTGCTCGGTGACCTGGCGGTAGGCGTCGATCACCCCGATCGGGTCCTTCCAGGGATCGAAGCGGCTGACCTGGGTGATCAGCGGCCGGTCCGGGTCGATCCCGAACTGCTGGCAGATGAAAGCGGCGTCCTCGCGTGAGAAGGCCATGTTCTTCGGCGAGAGCGGGTCGATCGCCGGCGGGATGATGTTCACCGCGTCGCGGTGGGCGCCCATGTCCCTGGGCACGTACTGGTCCATGTGCCAGACGCTCGCGTCGTACTCTTCGATCAGCGGCAGCAGCCGGGCGATCGGCGCCGGGTTCGGCGTCGAGAGGTCGATGTGGCAGCGCCAGATCCAGTTCTTGCCCTGCTCGTGGGCGCCGCGCCGCAGGCCGATCGGCTGCGGGTCGTGGACGATCACCGCGTCCCACTCGCCTTCCAGCCCGTCGGCGTTGATCTGGTTGATCTCGTCGAAGATCGCCCACTGCTCGTCGGAGAGGGTCTCGGGCGCCCCCTGCAGCGAGTTGTGGAGGAGCTTCGTCGCGTTGAAGAACTCCTCCTTGCCGAAGATCACGTGCCAGTGCGCATCGAGACCGATGTCGCGCATCAGCGGCACGATCGTGTAGAGGATCTCCGACACGCCGCCGCCGAACGCGGTGGCGCTGACGTGCAGGACCCGTTTGCCCTTCAGCGGCTCCGCGAGCTCGCGGATACGGTCCATCGTCTCTTTGCCGACGATGCTGCCGTAGTCGGCGAGCGACTTCTGTCCGATGGCGACTTCCTGAAGCAAGGCCGGAGTTCTACTAACCGAAGCGGCCGAGATGTATGCGCCATCCGTCTATGTGACGAATCGACGCAAAAACGCGCCGAATGGATCGCGAAAGCTATCCGCGTTCGACCTGGTCGGGACGCTTGCCGAGCGTCACCTCGACCTGCCGGCGCTTGTTGTCGCGGAGGATCGTCAGCTTGATCTTTTCGCCGGGCACCTTTTCGTCGATCAGCCGGATCAGCGATTCGGGTTCGGTCACTTCTTCGCCTTCGACTTCGACGATCACGTCGCCGCCGGTTTCGTATTCGGCCGCCTGGAAGCGGATCGCGCCGTCGCCGCCGCGCAGCCCCGCCTTCGCCGCCGGGCCGCCCGGCACCACGGTCGCGATCAGCGCGCCGAATTCGGTGTCGAGGCCGAGCTTGTCCGCCAGCTGCGGGTAGAGCGGCTGGGTCGAGACGCCGATGTAGGCGTATTCCGCGTGCCCGTTCTCACGCAGCTGTTCCACCGAGTGTTCGATCACCGAGATCGGCACCGCGAAGCCGACCCCGTCGTTGGCGCCGGAGTTGGTCTCGATCTGCTGGTTGATCCCGACCACCTTGGCGTTCGCTTCCAGCAGCGGGCCGCCGGAGTTGCCGGGGTTGATCGAGGCGTCGGTCTGGATCGCCCCCTCGATCTGGAACTGGGTCAGCGATTTCACCGAGCGGTCGGTGGCCGAGACGACGCCTACCGAGAGCGAGCGCTGCTCGCCGAAGGGGCTGCCGATCGCCGCCACCGGCTGGCCGACGACCAGCGATTCGTCGTCGCCGAGTTGCAGCGGGTGGAGCGGGAAGCCTTCCGGTTCGACCTTCAGCAGGGCGACGTCGGCGAACGGGTCGAAGCCGACGATCTTCGCTTCCAGGACGTTGCGGTTCTCGAATTCGACGAAGACTTCGGAGGCGGGCTTGCGGGTTCCGCCCGATTCGTCGGTGACCACGTGCGCGTTGGTGACGATTTCGCCGTTCGAGTCGAGGACGAAGCCGGAGCCCTCGGCGCCGCCGGCGCCGCCGAAGATGGAGCGGATCGTGACCACGCCGGGCGCCGCCTCCTGGTAGACGCGGGCCGCGTCGAAGCCGGGCGAGGCGGTCTCGATCGCCACTTCGGGGAGGGGCCGGGCGGCTTCTCCGGTTTCGCGGGTCCCGCCGGTTTCACGGACGCCGCCTGCCGCGGTCGAGCCGGTCTCGGTCCGTTCGGTCTTGTCCTTGAAGATCACGGTCGAGGTGCCGCTGCCGCAGCCCACGAGCAGGGCGAGAGCCGACACCAGGAGCGCCGCGATCGCGGCCCGCCGCCCCCTCACTGCGTCGCCTTGACCAGCGGGCGCGCCGTCGTCGCCGCGGTCGGGCGGGCCTGCGGCAGCTCCAGCGTGAAGGCGGTGAAGCGGCGGCTCGAGCTGATCGTGATCCGCCCGTCCATCCGCTGCGCGAGCTCGGTCGCGATCGCCAGCCCGAGGCCGGAGCCGCCGGACGAGTCGCCGGTGTAGAAGCGCTCGAAGATGCGTCCCTGTACCCGCTGCGGGATGCCGGGACCCTGATCGCTGACGATCAGCTCGGCGCGGCGTCGGCTGGAGGAGTTGGCGGTCACGGATACCTCGGTGCCCTCGGGGGTGTGGGTGAGGGCGTTGTCGAGCAGGATACGAATGATCTGCCTGACCCGTTCGCGGTCGGCCAGCGCGATCACCGGCCGTTCGGCGATCCGCAGCTGCAGGCGCGAGCCGTGCGCCTCGGCGCGGGGGCCGAACTCGCGCGCCGCCTCGCGGGCGAGGTCGCCGAGGTCGACGCTCCCGGCCGCCATCACCATCGCCCCGGCGTCGAGCTGGGAGAGGTCGAGCAGGTCGGTGGTCAGCTTGGTCAGCCGCTGGATCTGCTGGCGCATCGTGCGCACGAACTCTTCCCGCTCGGCCGGGCTCGGGTCCTCCTCCTCGAGCAGCTCGACGAAGCCGCCGAGGCTGAAGATCGGCGTGCGCAGCTCGTGCGAGGCGTTGGCGATGAACTGTTTGCGGGCGATGTCGAGCTCGGCGAGGCGCCGCTGCATCTCGTTGAAGGTGCGGGCGAGGGGGGCGAGCTGGCCGACCGAGGCGACCGGGATCGTCGTCTCGAAGTTCCCGTCGGCGACTTTGCGCGCGGCATCCTGCAGGCGACGCACGTTTCCCGCGGCGATCGTCGCGTAATAGGAGCCGAGGACCAGCCCGACCCCGGCGGCGATCAGGCCGCCGACGATGATCTGGGCCTTGACCGAGCCGAGCCCGGAGCCCGCGCCGCCGATCGCGACGACGTAGATGTAGACGATCGCGACGGTGCCGAGGCAGATGCCGACCGTGGTGAGGGCGATGCGCCCGCCGAACCGGCTCGGTCGCAGGCGCCGCAGCATCTACTCGACGAAGCGGTAGCCGACGCCGCGCACGGTGAAGAGGAACTCGGGCTCCTTCGGGTCGCGCTCCAGCTTCTCCCGCAGGTGGCGGATGTGGACGTCGACGGTGCGCGGGTCGCGGTACTCGGAGTCGCCCCAGACGTGCTCGAGCAGCGTCTCCCGGGTGAGCACCCGGCCGGGCGAGCGGGCGAGCGCGCCGAGGATCTCGAACTCGACGTAGGTGACGCGGATCTCCTCCCCGGCGAGGGTGACGAGGCGCCGGTCGAAGTCGATGGTCAGGTCCTCGTGGACGATCGGGCCGCTGTCGGCGCGCCCGGCGGCGGCGCCCGCCATGCGCGAGCGGCGCAGCGCCGCTTTGACCCGGCTGCGGAACTCGCGCATCGAGAAGGGCTTGGTGATGTAGTCGTCGGCGCCGACCTCGAGCCCGGCGACCTTGTCGGACTCCGAGCCTTTGGCGGTCAGCATGATGATCGGCACCTGGCTGCGGGCGCGCAGCTCACGGCAGACTTCGACCCCGTCGCGGCGCGGCAGCATCAGGTCGAGGACGACCAGGTCGAAGCGGCCTTCGTCGAAGCGCTGGAGGGCCTCGGAGCCGTCCAGCGCGGAGGTCACGTGGTAGCCCTCCTTGCGCAGGGGGTAGCTGAGCAGCGTCTGTATCGACTGCTCGTCGTCGACGAGGAGAATGCGGGCTGACCCATTTGCCACAGGTAGAAGGGTAATCCGCCGCCGAACGCGAACGTACCTTGTGTCTCCTTGAGCCGACCGGACACACGTCCGGACCAATGCTTGGACACATGTGCGACTACCCGATACTAAGGATCTAACTGGGCGGGCCGATAATGAACTCGATGAAGTCAACGGAACTGAAGAACCTCGTCGAAGCGGGCAGCTACAAGCCTGATCCGTCCCGCGTCGCGAGCGCGATGCTGCGGCGGCGCGGCGTCCGCGAGCTGCTTACCGGGGCCTACGCGAGCGCAGCTGATCGTAGCCGCGGCTCGGCACAGCTTCGCCACCGGGCAGCCTGACTTCCGCGCGGATCCGCGCGCCTTCCGCCGCCTCGACCTTCCCGATCACCGTCAGCGGCGTGGCGGTCGCGGCGAGCGCCTCGCGGGCGCGATCGACCGCGTCCGGCGGCAGCGCGGCCAGCAGCTCGTAGTCCTCGCCGCCCGCGATCGCGAGCTCGAGCGGGTCGCGGCCCGCGGCGGCGGCGACCGCGTCGACGCCGACGGCGATCGGCAGCTCGGCCGCGTCGATGACGAGGAGCGCCTCGCTCGCGGCGGCGACGTGGCCCGCGTCGCCCGCCAGCCCGTCGGAGATGTCGATCATCGCCGTCGCGCCGGCCGCGGCGAGGGCCTGGCCCGCCGCGAGGCGCGGCGTGGGATCGAGCTGGCGGCGGCGGAGCGCGTCGGCGGACGCGACGTCGAGTCTCCGGCCGGACGAGCGTTCGGGTCGCGGGTCGCCCGCCTCGAGCGGCTCGGCGGCGCCGAAGGCCTTGGCCGTCAGCCCGGTGTCCTCGAGCATCAAGAGGCCCGCGGCGGCGGCGCCGAGCTCCCCGGTCACGACCAGCGCGTCGCCGGGGCGGGCGCCGGCGCGGGTGACGAGGCCCTCCGGATGGGGGGCGTGGCCGACCACGGTCACCGCGAGGGTCAGCGCCGGGGCGCGCGAGACGTCGCCGCCCGCGATCGTCGTCCCGGTCTCCCGCGCCACCGCGGCCATTCCCTCGCCGAGCTCGAGCAGCTCCTCCTCGTCCATGTCCTCAGGGGCGCCGAGCACCACGTAGGCCTCGCCCGGCTCCGCGCCCATCGCCGCCAGGTCGGAGAGCGCGGTGGAGAGCGCCTTGCGGCCGATCTGGCGCAGCGTGGCGGTCTCGCGGCGGAAGTGGACGCCCTCGACCAGGGCGTCGACCGAGGTCGCGGTGGCCCCGCCGGGGACCGTGATCGCCGCGTCGTCGCCGCTGCCGAGCCGCACTCGCGGGCCCGGTTCCGGCAGCCGCCCGCGCAGCGCCGCCAGCAGCTCGAACTCACCCATGGGCTGAATATCCCAGAACGTCACTAACCTGAGGCGGAGTGGAGCGACGGCAACCACTCCTCCACCGGATCGGCGAAGCAGGCGCGCGATTCGGGACCAGACCGCCCCGGAGCAAAGGGGTGCGCCTCGCGTTGCAGATCGGCCTCGCCGTCGTCGTCTTCGGTTTCCTCGTCCTGACGGTCATCGACCAGTGGTCGGAGATCCAGAGCGAAGGCGTCCACTTCCACGTCCTCTGGCTGATCCCGGCGCTGATCATCCTGCTGCTCTACTACGTCCTCGCCGCGTTCGGCTGGGACCTGATCCTGCGCAGCCTCGGCTACCGGATCGGCTTCGGCCAGGCGCAGGTCGCCTGGGGGCAGCCGCTGCTCGCCCGCTACGTGCCGGGGAGCATCCTCTACATCCTCGGGCGGGTCCTGCTCTCCGAGCGGGTCGGGGTGCCGCGGCGGATAACCGTGGCGTCGATCGTCTACGAACAGGCGATCTCGGCCACTTCGGCGGTCGTCGTCGCCGCCTACTTCATCATCAAGCACCCCGATCTCCAGGGCCAGCCGGAGCGTTGGGCGGTGCTGCTGCTGATCCCGCTGGCGGTCTTGATCCTGCACCCGAAGGTGTTCGGTCGGCTCTCGTCGAAGGTGCTGCGCGCGTTCGGCCGCGACCCGCTGCCGGTGGTGATGTCGCTGCGCGACGTGATCGCGCTGATCGTCTACTTCTCGCTGATCTGGCTGGTGATCGCCTTCGGCATCTACAGCGTCGCCCGCTCGGTCACCTACATCCCGTACTCGGACATCCTGCTGGTCGGCTCGGCCCAGGCGATCGGCTACTTCGCCGCGCTGGTGACGCTGGTCGCGCCGGCCGGGCTCGGCGTCCGCGACGCGGCCTTCGCCTGGGCGGTCAAGGCGGCGCTGCCGGGGCGCAGCTTCGCGGTCGGCTCGTTGATCTCGATCGCCGTGCGCGGCGTGATGACGGTCGGCGAATTGATGTACGTGGGTTTGGTCACGGCGATGGGCCGCCGCGAGGGCTGGTCGATCCCCACCGGCATCCTCCACGCCTCCCCGGAGGAGCAGGAAATGTCGACCGAGGAAACCCGCGCGCACACGCCGGAAATCCTCTGACCCCGCCCCCGCCCCCATCCCCACCCGGTGCGTTCGCAGTAATCACCGCATAGCGAGGAGAACTGCGAACGCAATTCGCGGGGCGGGGTCAGAGGGGGATGCGGGCGCCGAGTTGGTAGGCGGTGAGGGCGAGGAGGACGCAGGCGAGGAGGCGGTCGCGGGCGACGGCGACGAGCGGCAGCGGCCAGATCAGGTACCAGGGCAGGAGCCAGGAGGTGGCGAGGAGGAGGCCGGTCCCCGCCCAGGCGGCGGCGCGGATCCAGTCGGCGCCGCGCCAGGTCCGGACGAGGAGCCAGACGACCGCGACGCCGAAGATCGCCAGTGCCGCCACCCGCACCGCCGCCTCGTCGACTCCGCTGAGGCGGGCGAAGGTGACCGGGATCGACAGATGGCTCGTCCGTCCCTGGTTTTCCCCGGCGAGCCCGAACGCGTGCAGCCAGTGCGCGCCGAAGGCGAGGTAGCCGCCGAGCCCGATCGCGAGCGCGGCGCCGAGCGCCCCGAGCAGGAACCCGTCGATGGGCCGAAAACTCAAGCCACGCTTGAGTTTTCGGCCCATCGACATCGAGTCGCGGGCGGTGGCGAGGAGGGCGAAGGGGGCGACGAAGAGGGCTGAGGACTTGATCGCGGCGCTCGCGACCAGGGAGGCGCCGGCGCCGGCCTCGCGGCGGACGACCAGGGCGGCGACGCCGGCCGTCGCGAGGAGCATCGCGAGGCCGTCGTTGTGGGCGCCGCCGACCACGTGGACGAGGACCAGCGGGTTGAGGGCGACGAAGGCCGCCGCCTGGGCCGGGTCGACGCCGCGCCAGGCGGCGAGGCGGGCGACGATCCAGGCGAGGCCGAGGACCGAGGCCGCCGCTACCGCCTTCAGCACGGCGACCGCCAGCCAGATTGGCAGCCAGGCGAGCGGATAGGTGGCGAGGGTGAAGAGGGGACCGTAGGCGCTCGGCGTTTCGGTCCAGGTGACGTGGGCGAAGGCGGGGTCGGCGGGCGCCGCGTCGGGGGCGGCGACGTAGGGGTCGAGGCCGTGGCGGACGCCGAGGCGGGCGTAGTCGACGTAGCTGAAGGCGTCGTGGGAGAGGAGGACCGGGGCGCAGGCGAAGGCCGGCACCGCGACCAGGATCAGCGCGCCGACCGCGCGGACGCCGAGCCGCGGCGCCGCGGCGAGCACGCCGAGGTAGGCGAGGAACCCCGCCCAGATCAGGCCGTAGGCAAGCCCCGCCCCGATGAGCCGCTACCTGCCCCCCGTCGATGGGCCGAAAACTCCAGCCACGCTTGAGTTTTC
>DATJUK010000171.1:0-10788 GCA_035502495.1 Solirubrobacterales bacterium | reverse complement strand
GGGGAGAAACGCCGGGACGGGGGCCTTGAGGGAGGAGCGATGCAAGGGACGGGCGCCCCGTGGGAAAGCGATACGAGGGACGGGAAGCTTCGGGGAGGAAGCGTCAAGGGACGGGCGTCCGTGACGGAGACGCCGCACATCCGCCCCGGGTCCCGCACCGGAGGGACGCGGGAGGGATCCGGCGAGGCACCAACTGCCTCGTCTCCGTCACGAGGCACGCGCACTCCGTGACGTTCCCGGCATCTCCGTCACGCCCGGCGCCGGATGGACCCGTGCGTTCGCACTTATCACCGCATAGCGGTGATAAGTGCGAACTCATCGCCGCCGGCGGCCCGCCGGCGGCCTCGCCCGTCCCTCGCCGTCTCCCCGAGACCCGGCCCTCCCGCTGGCGCCCTCGGCCTGCCCGGGCCGCCGCCGGGAGGGCCGGGTCCCTTGCACGCTCCCCGTGCGTTCGCACTTGTCACCGCTATGCGGTGACAAGTGCGAACGCGTGGGGGGTTAGCTGGGTGCGCGCATGGCTTGGGATGGAGGCCATGGGCCGACGGTCCAGGCAGGAGCATGGCTTGAGGGGCCGCGCCTTGGTCTGTTCGCCGTGTCAGTTGTTGGACGAGACTGGGTCGCCAACGTATGAAGGGGGGTCGCTCTCCGGGGCGGACAAGTCGTTTTGGGGCTTTGGAGGCCCGGTTGCCCGGGGGTCGCGTTTGGGCCTGCCGCCGCGCCGGCTCATGTCGGCGATGCCGAGTGCGCCGAGCAGGAACGGCACCCCGGCGTGGAAGGTGCGGTAGAGGAGGATGCCGCCGGCGCTGAGGCTGAGCGAGGTGCCGTAGATGGTGAAGCCGCCGACCAGGCCGCCCTCGGCGCTGCCGGGCAGCGGCACGATCGCCCCGCCGTGGCCGATCGTGTAGGCGAGGACGAAGAGCCCGAGCGCCGGCCCGCCGCCGCCGAGCGCCTCGAAGGCGGCTCCCATCGAGGCGACGTCGAAGGCGTAGTAGCCGATCGCCCCGGCGATCAGCAGCGCTTCGCGCGAGGCAATCAGCTCGATGCTGGTGTCGACGGCCTCGCGCAGCCATTCCTGCGCCGCCGCCGCGCCGCGTCGGATGCGGCCGCCACCCGCGACGTCGATCTGGGGGATCGCGCGGGGGAGGACGACCACCGCCGCGATCACCAGCGCCGCCCCCGCCGCCGGGACCAGCGTCGTGACCAGGGCGGCGGAGCCGGGCAGCAGGCCGATCGCCTCGGCGGTGCCGAAGAGGACAAGGGCGCCGAGGCCGACCCCGCTGGTGACCAGGAAGAGGACCGCCGAGCGGCTGACCGCGAAGGCGGTGGGGATGCCGGAGCGGATCAGGATCAGGGCGCCGAGCGCCAGCCCGCCGCTGCCGCCGCTGGGGAGGAAGACGTTGGCGCTCTCCTCGACCACGCCGACGTCGAAGGACTCGCGCCAGCCGAGCCGGCGATCGAAGGCGCCGCGCAGGGCGACGACGAAGCTCAGCACCGAGAGCAGCTGGAGGACGAAGGAGAGGACGACCCAGACGGGCTCGGTGTGGGCGAAGCGGTCGCGGATCGGCCCCAGGAAGGGGACCCAGATCACCGCCGCCGCGACGACGATCGCGAGCCCGGCGGCGATCAGCCCGTTGAGGAGGATGGTGCGCGGGTCGCCGGACTTCTCCAGCACCTCCTCGGCCTCCTCGATGCAGTCGCCGCGCCGGCGCCGCTCCGGGTCCAGGCAGGGATCCGGCTTGCGCTCAGGGGAAGAGGCTACGAACCCCGGCACAGTAGATCCTTTCCGCTCCAAGCATTTATGAAGTTTTCAGACTAGCGAGCGGCCGGGACCGGCCCGGAGGCAGCCTCCGCAACGGCCTCCACGCGCGCGCGGAACCTCACCGATCCCAACCCGCGCCGCCGTTTGGTGAGTTTTCCCCACCCTGGTGGGGACAACTCAGCAAACGATCGCTGGTGCCGTGACGAAAGTGCCGTCCTCGTGACATTCCCCTCGAAAGCGTGACGTCCGGGCGTCTCGTGGCGGCCACACCCTGCCCGGGCCGCCACGAGACGCCCGGGACCCCGGTCCCCGGGCCGACGAGCTCTCGCCGTCCTGCCCGCCGGCGCCTCGACCTACGCCGTCCACCGCCGCCGGGGCTGCGAAGCACGCCGTCCACCGCCAACGCCCCGACCCGCCGTCCTCCGCCGACTCCGCCCCGACCCGACCCGCCATTCTCAACCGGCGCTCGACCCCACCTCGGTGGAATCGACCGCCACATCAGACCGGCAGGTCCAGCAGATCAGGCGGGCAGAAGCTTTGCCTTCGCCTGGTCGTACTCGGCCTCGGTGAGCGCGCCTTTTTCAACGAGTTCGTGCAGTTTGTGGAGTTCGTCGGCGGGCGAGGTGTGGGCGGCGGCGCGGATGTAGTCGTCGGCCGCGTGTTTCGCTTCCGCCTGGGCGCGCAGCTGCCGTTCGCGCATGTCGGAGCCGTAGACGATCAGGTAGATCAGGGCGGTGAGCCAGGGGATGAAGATCAGCAGGACGACCCAGAGGCCCTTCAGCCATCCCGACATCTCGTGATTGCGGAAGAGGTCGGTGATGATCGTGAAGATGATCCAGACCCAGACGACGAACAGGAAGATCTCGAACACCATCAGCAGGAGATCCCCGAAGGTGATGTCAGCGAGTGGCAACTTGGTTCCTTTCTGTCAGGTCAGCTGCGGAGCTCGTCGAGCGAGTTGACCTCGAGGTCGAACGGCTCGTCGGCGGTGCGGCGGCGGCGGTAGGGGGAGACGGTGACGCGGTGGACCTCGCCGCAGGCGCAGGGAACCTCGATCGGACTGGTGTCCGAGGCGGGATCGGTGTCGACCTTGAGGCGTTTGAGTTCGCCCGTCTGTTTGCAGCCGTAGGAGATCACCCAGCCGTAGTCGGGTCGCTCCTCGCGGCGGGGACGGGACGGGCTCATGCGCCCATCCTGTCATGGACGGGGGAAGTCGACCACCTGCAGGTTCAGCGGCAGCTGGGCGTGCCTCGGCCCGCGCGGCGCGCCGCTCAGCCTCGCCTTCCGGCCGAGCACGAAGAAGTAGGGGAAATTCTCGAGCCGTCCCACGGCGGTGAAGGAGGAGAAGGTGTACGGCAGGCCTTCGGATCCGAGCGGCGAGGGGCCGTCCATCAGCTGGAAGTGGAGGTGGGGCGCGTTCGAGTTGCCGGAGTTGCCGAGCAGCCCGAGCGTGTCGCCGACCCCCACCCGCTCGCCGACCTCGACCGTCACGCTGCCCGGGATCAGGTGGGCGTAGAAGGCGTAGACGCCCGGCCTCACCTTGACCACCACGTGGTTGCCGCCCGCGTCGGCGGCGAACGGGGCGGAGAGCCAGCCGAAGTCGATGGCGCGGTCGGGGAGGTCGTCGACCGCTCCCACCACCGTGCCCGCCGTCGCCGAGAGCACTTCGTCGCCGTAGAACGGGTAGTTGGCGACCACCTTGTTCGACCCTTCGGTGATCCGCCCGTCGGCGGTCATCTGGACGAAGTCGATCGCGTAGCGCTCCCCCTCGCTGAGCCGGCCGTCGATCGCCAGCAGGCTGTGGCGGTGGGAGGTGTTTTCGTCGCAGCAGCCGTTCATCACGACCCAGCCGGGCCCGCGCAGCGGCGGCGCGAGCACCGGCGCCGCGCGGTCGACCACCGCGGTCGGCGCGGCGCCGAAGCGGGACAGTTCGACCGAGCCCTTGCGCCCGGGGGCGACGACCAGTTCGTGGTCGAGTCGGCGCGGCGGCCGCCTGCCCGCCGGGTAGGCGAGGTCGAGCAGCACCTTCGCGGTGCCGCCGGGCCGGATCGTCGTCCGCGGGGTCTTCGCGGTGAGCTCCCCGAACGGTTCCATCAGCTCGGTCAGCTTCGCCCCGGCGAGCGTGCGGACGACCCTGCCGCCCGCCTTCGCGATCACCTCCCGCACGGTGACCGGGCGCGGCGGGAAGGCCGAGTTGTTCGTCAGCACCAGCTCGTAGGCGAGGTGTTCGCGGCCATCGCCACCGCGCACCGGTTCCGGCGCGTGCAGGACGCGCGCGCTCAGCGGCGTGAAGTTGTCGCCGGCTCCGGGGGCGGCGTCGGCGCTCCCCGGGGCCGTCGCCGCGACCGCGAGGAGCGCGAGCACATGGATCGAGAACTTTGAGCGGTGGACGATCGCGGCATCGTAACCGTGCCCGGCGGGGCCGAGGTGCGCCGTGCGGCAGAATGTGGACGAATGGCCACCGAGTTCCCGCCCCAGTTCCAGGATCTGCTCGAGGCGCGGTTCGCCACCCTGGCGACGATCGGCAAGGACGGCGGGCCGCAGCTGACCGAGGTCTGGTTCCTCTTCGAGGACGGCAAGCTGAAGGTCTCGCTGAACGACTCGCGGCTGAAGACGAAGAACCTGCGGGCGCGACCGCGGTGCAGCCTCTTCATCCTCGACCTCGCCAATCCGTTCCGCTACCTGGACGTGCGCGGCACGGCGGCGTTCGAGGACGACGACGACTACGAGTTCGCCGACCGGGTCGGGGCGAAGTACGACGGCGCCGACCTGCGGGAGCACGACGGCCCCGGCGTCCGCCGGGTGGTGGTGACGATCGAGCCGACGAACGTCTTTGCCGTCGACATGAACGCCTAGCTTTCGCGGTCGATGCTCCGCGCCCGGATCGGCCTCGCGCTGTGCCTCGCCGCGCTTCTGGCGGCGCTCGGCGCGACCCCCGCGGGCGCGGCGACGACGGACCCCGCCGCCGTGGTCGGCCAGGCGGCGCCGAAGCTGGTGCCGCACTCGAGGCTCCCCGGCCCCGGCGCCTTCGAGGGCCCGGTCCGCCGCCTCGCCGTGAACGGGATCGAAATCGGCTACCGCCGGTTCGGCCGCGGCCCCGACCTGATCATGGTCACCGGCGACACCGCCCCGATGAGCCTCTGGCTGCCCTACCTGCTGCGCCCGCTGGCGCGGGACTTCACCGTGACGATCTTCGACAACCGCGGCGTCGGCTACAGCAGCGACGACCTCTCGCGCCCGATCACGGTGCCGCTGATGGCCCGCGACACCGGCGGCCTGATCGAAGCGCTGGGGCTGGTCGACCCGACCCTGGTCGGCTGGTCGATGGGCGGCGAGATCGGCCTCACCCTGGCCGAGCAGCAGCCCTCGCTCCTCGGTGCCCTGGTGACCACCGGCGGCGACGCGGGCAGCGCCCACACGGTGCCGCCGCCGCCCGGCCTGGTCCGTGAACTCGCCGACCCGAAGACCGGCGACCAGGTCTTCCTCGAACTGCTCTTCCCGCCGACCGCGGCGGGCGGCGTCGCCACCGCGCGCTTCGTCCGCGGCTACGAGTCGATTCCGCAGGAGAAGGTCTCGCCCCGCACGCTGAAGCGCCAGGAAGCGGCCGAGGAAGCCTTCCTCCGCGACGACGGGACCTGGCGCGGCCTGGCCGCGATCACCACGCCGACGCTGCTCACCAACGGCGCCCTCGACCGCGGCGTGCCCCCGGTCAACGCGCGCCGCGTCCACGCCAAGGTCCCCGGCTCGCAGGTCTCGATCTACGCCGGCGCCGCCCATGGGATGGCGTTCCAGGACGCCGAACGCTTCGCCGCCCAGGTCGCCGCCTTCAGCGCCCGGGCGAAAGCCTCCCGCACCGCCCGCTGAGCCCACTACCCGCCGCTGGCCCCGCGCCCGCGGTCGACCTGACCCGCCTCCCACCCCGCGGTCGACTTGGCCCATCGCCTCCCGGCGCGGACCCCACCCGCCTATAGCGCCGGTCAGATCGACCGCGGGGGCGGGGGATCGGGTGGGCGTAGGGTCTCGTCCGGGTAGAGGCGGAAGCCCGGGATCCGGTTGTGGGGGAAGCGTTCGTAGAGCGACATCGCCCGGTCCGAGGAGAGCAGGTCGAGGCGGAGGACGCCGCTCTCGGCCAGGGTCCGTTCGACCAGCGCCCTGCCGATCCCGCGGCCCCGCGCCTGCGGCTCGACCAGCAGCATGCAGAGGTAGCCGCCGAAGCAGCCGTCGCCGACCGCCTGGGCGAAGCCGACCGGCCGCCCGGCGCGCCCGCCGTCCGCGCCCTCCCGCGCCTCCGCGGCCCGACCCCGCCCCGCCGCGCCCTCCGGCTCGACCGCGACCAAGGCGGTCACGCCCGGATTGGTCATCGCCCTCCCGGCCCGCTCCGGATCGGCGGCGAAGGTGGTCCAGCCCTCCGACCTACAGAGCCGGAGGAGCGCGTCCAGGAACCTCGGCTCGTAGGGGACGATCTCCATCGCCGTCACTGTGCCACCCGACGACCTCGCGCAGCGCCGCCGCCACGGTCGGGTCGAACTGGGAGCCGGCGCCGCGGTCGATCTCTTCCAGCGCCCGGGCGGGGAGCATGGCGACGCTGTAGGGGCGCTCGCTGGTCATCGCGTCGAAGGCGTCGCAGCAGAAGACGATCCGCGAGCCGAGCGGGATCGCCTCGCCCGCGAGCCCGTCCGGGTAGCCGCCGCCGTCCCAGCGCTCGTGGCTCGAGCGGACCAGGCGGGCGATCGGCACCAGGGCCGGCGCCGCGGCGATGATCCGTTCGCCGATCAGCGTGTGCTTGCGCATGAACTCCCACTCGGCCGGGTCGAGCGGCCCGGGTTTGGCGAGGATCGCGTCCGGGATCGCCATCTTGCCGACGTCGTGCAACTCGGCGGCGCGGGCGATCTCGTCGCGCTCCTCGGCGTCCACCTCGAGGTGGTCGGCGACCGCGACGGCAAGCTCGGCGACGCCGCGCAGGTGCTGGTGGAGGTCCGGTTCGCTCTCGCGCAGCGCGGTGAGGAGGACGTCGGTCGACTGGGCGCCCGCCGAGGCCCGTTCGCGGCTCTTGTGCGCGTACATCCGCCGGTCGGCGAGCTGCAGCGCCGCTTCGCGGGTGCGCGCCTCGACCGGGATCAGGACGCTGCCCTGGGCGGCGGTGACGACGAAGCCGTCGCCGCGCTCCCCGAGCGACGCCGCCGCTCCCGCGACCAGCCCGTCGACCTGGGCGGCGCCGCACTCGGCCAGCAGGCAGAACTCGTCGCCGCCGAGCCGGTAGGCGCCGCCGCGGTCCTCGACGAAGGCGGAGAGGCGTTCGCCGAGCCGCTGCAGCAGCGCGTCGCCCACCGGGTGCCCGTAGGCGTCGTTGTAGGCCTTGAAGCCGTCGAGGTCGTAGACGACCATCAGGCAGACCTCGCCCGGCCGCCGCCCACGGGTCACCGCCTGGTCGAGGTCGGCGATCAGCCGGCGCCGGTTGCCGAGCCCGGTCAGCGAATCGGTCAGCGCCTCCTCGGTGGAGACGGCGAGGCTCGCCTGGTTGTCGCGGAAGGAGAGCGCCATCCGCACGACGACGGCGAGCAGGGTGATCAGCGAGAGCATGGTCGCCGCGGGCGGCACGCTGGCGAAGCGTTCCGCCGCCTGGATGCCGACGGCGACCAGCGCCCCGGCGGCGGGGATGATGATCTGGCGGCTGCCGATCCCCGCGGCCGCGGACGCCGACGGCTGCCGCGCCGGTCGCAGCCAGGCGGCGATCCCGATCAGGACCGCCCCCAGCGGCCAGGCCGCGTCGAGCAGGCCGCCTTCGACGTAGGTGCCGTTCGCCGTCTCCAGCAGGAAGGCGGTGTCGGAGACCGCCAGCGAGACCAGCCCGGCGGCGAGCACCAGCCAGCGGGTGCCGAGGCGCCAGCCGTCGAGCGCCGCCGCCGTCGCGACCAGGGCCAGCAGGACGAGGTCGCCGACCGGGTAGGCGAGGTTGGTGGCGATCGCGAGCGTGTCGCCGGAGCGGGTGCCGGCGTCGATGACCGGGCCGAGGGCGAGCGCCGCCACCAGGGCGGCGAAGGCGGTGCCGACGATGATCCCGTCGAGCCAGCGGGCGGCGCTGAAGGAATCGAGCCGGCGGCGCATCAGGACGATCAGGCCGGCGTAGGCGATCGGGTAGAAGAGCAGGTAGCCGGCGTCGGCGGGGGAGGGGATCGGGATCGCGGCGTCGCCGCTCAGGGCGACGCCGAAATAGATTTCGCCCGCGGCCCAGACGGCCAGGGCCAGGCCGAGCAGCGCCCAGCCGAGCCGCTCCTCCCGGGCCGCTCGCGCGCGCACCAGGCAGGACCCGGCCGCGGCCAGCATCAGCGCGTCACAGACACCATCGGCGAGAGTCACAAAAGGCACATCGGCAATACGCGGCAGTTCCCAAAGCGCTCGGGGGCGGACCGGGAAAACGCGGCCGCGGCGCCGGACTGGAGCCAGGACCGCATTACGGATAGGATCCCGCGCTGCCGCTCCCGGAACCCCCTGCCCCGGACCTCAATGCGTAGAGCCACCCTTGCCATCGTCTCCGTCCTCGCCCTCGGGCTGGTGCTGCTCGCCGGCTGCGGCGGCAAGAAGTCGAACTCCTCGACCGGCACCGGCGAAGGCACGACGGCGAGCGCCGCCGACTGCACGCCGTCGAAGATGCAGACGCACTCGGCCGGCGAACTGACCGTCGCCACCGACAAACCGGCCTACCCGCCGTACTTCGAAGACGACGAACCGGCGAACGGGGAAGGCTTCGAGAGCGCCGTCGCCTACGCGATCGGCAAGCAGCTCGGCTACCCGAAAAGCAAGATCAAGTGGACGGTGGAGCCTTTCGACTCCTCCTACGCCCCCGGCCCGAAGAACTTCGACTTCGACGTCAACGAGATCTCGATCACGCCGACCCGCGAAAAGGCGGTCGACTTCTCGGTGCCCTACTACTCGGCCAACCAGGCGGTGGTCGCGCTGGAAGGCTCGGAAGCGGCGAAGGCCAAATCGCTGGCCGAGCTGAAGGACACCAAGATCGGCGTCCAGATCAACACCACCAGCCTCTCCACGGTGAACGAAGAAATCGAACCGTCGAGCAAACCCGAAGTCTTCAACAGCTCCGGCGACGTGGTCACGGCGCTGAAGAACGGCCAGGTCGAAGCGGTGGTGGTCGATCTGCCGACGGCGCTCTACCTGACCGCGGCGCAGGTCGAAAACGCGACCATCGTCGGCCAGTTCGGTAAGGCCGAAGGCGAAGAATGGGGCGCCCTGCTGGCGAAAGGCTCGCCGCTGACCGCGTGCGTGTCGGGGGCGATCGAAGCGCTCGAAGAATCGGGCGAACTTGAAAAGATCACCCAGCGGTGGATGAGCCAGGCCGCCGAAGCGCCGCAGCTCCACTGAGCCGGCGGGTCGAACGGGAGGCGGCCAAGCGCGCCAAGGCGCGCCGCAACGCGCTGATCGCGGCGCTCTCCTCGGTGGTCGTGATCGGCGGCCTCGCGGCGCTGGTGCTGACCAGCCCCGGCTGGCCGACGGTCCGCGAAACCTTCTTCAGCTGGAGCGAATTCAAGAACGCCTTCCCGGAAGTCCTCGACGGCTTCTGGCTCGACATCAAGGTCTTCATGGTGGTCGAGGCGGCGGTGCTGGTGATCGCCCTGGTGATCGCCCTGATCCGGGTCAACGGCTCGCCCGGCCTCTTCCCGGTGCGGATCCTGGCGACGGTCTGGGTCGACGTCTTCCGCGGCGTGCCGACGGTGCTGCTCGTCTACCTGATCGGCTTCGGCATCCCGGCGCTCGAACTCGAAGGGCTGCCGACCTCGCCGGTGGTGCTCGGCGGCATCGCCCTGACCCTCTCCTACAGCGGCTACGTCTCCGAGGTCTACCGGGCCGGGATCAACTCGGTCCATCGCGGGCAGACCGACGCGGCGCTCTCGGTCGGCCTGACCCAGGCGCAGACGATGCGCCACGTGGTCCTGCCGCAGGCGATCCGCCGCGTCGCCCCGCCGCTCCTGAACGATTTCGTCGCCCTGCAGAAGGACGTCGCGCTGATCTCGATCATCGGCCCGCAGGAGGCCTTCCGCGTCGCCCAGATCTTCCAGGGCGAAAACTTCAACTACACGCCGATCATCGCCGCTGCGATGCTCTACCTCGTGATCACGATCCCGCTGGCCCGGATCGTCGACCGCATGGGCGGCGTCGGGGGCGTGCGCTGATGGCGGGCGGGCGGGGCGCGGGCGGCGCGCCGGTGATCGAGGTGAAGGGGGTGACCAAGGCGTTCGGCGAGCGCGAGGTCCTGCACGGCGTCGACTTCGATGTCGCCGAGCACGAGGCGGTGGCATTGATCGGCGCCTCGGGCTCGGGCAAGTCGACGCTGCTGCGCTGCATCGACCTGCTGGAGGAGATCGACGACGGCGACATCTTCCTCGACGGCGAGGTGATCACCGACCCTTCGGTCTCGCCGGTCGCGGTGCGGCGCAGGCTCGGCGTCGTCTTCCAGGCCTACAACCTCTTTCCCCATATGAGCGTGTTGCAGAACGTGGTGCTGGGACAGATGCGGGCGCAGAAGGCGGGGCGGCGCGAGGCGGAGGAGGAAGGGCGGGCGCTGCTCGCCCGCTTCGGCCTCGCGGGGCGCGAGGACGATCGTCCCGACGAGCTCTCCGGCGGCCAGCAGCAGCGGGTGGCGATCGCCCGCGCCTTCGCCGGCAAGCCCCGTGCGCTGCTGCTCGACGAGGTGACCAGCGCGCTCGACCCGGAGCTGGTGGGCGAGGTGCTCGAGGCGGTCCGCGACCTGAAGTCGGAGGGGATGACGATGGTGATCGCGACCCACGAGATGACCTTCGCCCGCGAGGTCGCCGACGAGGTCGCCTTCCTCCACGAGGGCCGGATCGTCGAGTCCGGCCCGCCCGCCCAGGTCCTCGGCGAACCACGCGCCGAGGAGACCCGCAAGTTCCTCGCCCGCCTCCTGGAGGCCGGCCGAGCCTGACCCGCCCCGGCAGGTCGACCCGGCGCGCGAGGGTGCGTTCGCACTTATCACCGCTATGCGGTGATAAGTGCGA
>DATJUK010000170.1:0-14621 GCA_035502495.1 Solirubrobacterales bacterium | reverse complement strand
GGCGCGGCGGCTTCGGCGGCTCCGACGACGAGATGCAGTACCGCGACCGCGGCCGCGAGGCGCTGCGCCTCTACTGGGAGCGCGAACGGGTCTCGGAGTCCGAGCCGGTCTGGCTGGAGCGCAAATTCGACTTCAAGGTCGGCGACCATCACGTGCGCGGGCGGGTCGACCGGGTCGACCGGCTGCCGGACGGCGACTACGAGCTGATCGACTACAAGACCGGCGAACGGAAGACCGAGGAGGACCTCGACTCCGACCTGCAGCTGGCGCTCTACCGGATGGCGGCGCGCGAGGCCTGGGACATCGAGGCCGCCTACGCGAGCTACGACTACGTGCTCGACGCCGAGAAGGTGGCGGCGCCGACCAAGCCCGACGACGCCGAGCGGGTCGAGCGCACGGTGCTCACCGTCGGCGAGGGCGTCCTCTCCCAGGACTTCGAGCCCCGCCCCAGCCCCTCCGTCTGCAGCTGGTGCGATTACCGGCTCGTGTGCCCCGCCGCCGAATCCTGACCAGCGCTTGAGGGAGGCCGGGGTGACCCCCGAACGAACCTCCCCGCTGTTGTGAGGGAGGGGGTCACCCCGGCCTCCCCCCAACTAAGCCTGCTCGCCGCCCGCCCCGCCGCCTCGTTGTCGCAAGAACCTCTGAAACTCCCTGGCGATCGAATCAGCGCTCGGCAGCTCGTCGCCCTCGTCGGCCAGCAGGTCGACCTGTTCGGCCTCGATCCGTTCGACCAGCTCTTCGATCTCCGGGTTGGCGGCGACGGCGCGGCCGATCTGCTCCTCGTAGTCGGTGGTTTCCTCCTCCAGCTCGGAGGCCTCGACCGCGATCCCGGTCATCCCCTCGAGCCGGCGCAGCAGCGCCAGCGCCGCCTTCGGGTTCGGCACCGCGGCGACGTAGTGGGGGACCGCCGCCCAGAGCGAGGCGGAGTCGATCCCGGTCTGCCGGCAGAGGTCGTGGACGACGCCGACGATCCCGGTCGGGCCCTCGTAGTTGGAGCGCTCGAGGTCGAGCTCGTCGACCAGCTCGGGCGAGGAGGCGAGGCCGGTGATCGGCACCGGCAGCGTGTGGGACACCTCCGCGATCAGCGAGCCGAGGGTGATCACCAGCTCCACGTCGAGCGCGTCGGCGGCCGTCGCCACCGCCTCGGAGAAGGTCCGCCAGCGGAGGTTCGGCTCGGTCCCGTCGAGCAGCACCAGGTCGCGGTCCGCGGCGGGCACGCGGACGACGATGAAGTTGTTCTCCGGCCAGTCGATCCGCCGCGTCTCCCCCGCCGTCATCGTGATCGTCGGCCGGGTCGACTGGAAGTCGAAGTACTCCTCCGGGTCGATCGAGGCGACCAGCTCGGAGTCGAGCGAGTTGGCGATCGCCGCCAGCGCGGTCGAGGCGGCCGCGGCGGCGTCGTTCCAGCCGCGAAAGGCGCAGACCATGACCGGGGAGCGAAGCTTCGGCAGTTCGCCTTCCCATCTCAAGGAATCCACGAGTTCAGCGTAGAGGATGGGTTCCTTGCGGGTGGCGGGTCGGTGGGCCAGGGGTTGGTGGGGCCGGGAGTAGGGGGACACCCTCTCTCACGAACGGCATGGAGGTTCGTTCGGGTGTCTCCCTACTCCCGGCTCGGGGCGCTGGGTCAGGGCGCTCTAGTCCAGGGCGCGGGCGCGGCGGATGAGATGGGCGGCCATGTAGAGGGCGAGGGCGGCGAAGGCCAGTTGGAGGGCGCGTTGGGGGAGGAGGTTCGAGGCGGCGACGCCGGCGAGGACGCCGAGCGGCGAAAGGGCGCCGATGATCAGCGCCTCGCGCAGGCGCACGTTGCCGTAGCCGCGCTGGCGGGCGGCGCCGACGAGGGCGACGATCACGATCATCAGCAGCGAGGTCGCCTCGCCCTGGACCTGGCCGAGGCCGACGAAGACGGTCAGCGCGGGGACGAAGAGGATGCCGCCGCCGACCCCGACCAGGCCACCGGCCAGGCCTCCCGCGACGCATACGAGGGCGGCGAGGAGCTCGTTCACTTGAGGATCAGGTCGATCGCCACCGCGACCAGCAGGGCGGCGAAGAGGTAGGAGACGGCGCGCTGCGGGATCCGCTGCTGGATCGCCGTGCCGAGGACCACCCCGAGCACCGCGGGGATCGCCAGCAGCAGTCCCGTCACCACGTGGACGTTGCCGTAGATGCCGCCCTGGGCGAGCGCCCCGAGGCTGCCGACGATGACGATCGCGGCGAGGCTGGTGCCGGTCGCGAGGCGCTCGCCGAAGCCGAACCAGAAGATCAGCAGCGGCACGATCACGGTGCCGCCGCCGACCCCGAAGAGGCCGCTGAAGGCGCCCGCCGCGGTGCCGATCGCCGCCAGCCGCAGCAGCTCGCTCCGGCTGGCCGCCGCGTCTGGATCCGGCATGCGGCGATACTAAGCGCCTGTCCGCGGCTCCGCCTGTGCGGCGGGCGGGCGCCGGGCGGAGGACGCGGCCCGCGCGGTGTGCCCTGGTGCGGGCGGGCGCGCGCGGGGGTTTTCGGATAGACACTGGGGGCGGATGGCGGGTGATTCCCCCAACTCGGCGCGGGCTACCTGGCAGGAGCTGCTCGAGCCGCTCCGCGCCGAGCCGGCGAGGACGGCGATCCTCACCGACTTCGACGGCACCCTCGCGCCGATCGTCGAGCGGGCCGAGGACGCGGCGCTGCCGGGCGAGGCGCGCGCGGTGCTGGAGCGACTGATCGAGCGCTACGCGCTGGTCGGGGCGGTGTCGGGCCGGCGCGCCGCCGAGGTGCGCGGGCTGGTCGGGCTGGACGGCCTCCGCTACGCCGGCAACCACGGGCTGGAGCTGCTGCTGCCGGGGGACGAGGAGCCGCGTCCCGACCCCTCGGTCGACGGGCGCGAGCGCGAGGCGGCCGAGTTCCTCGCGGCGGTCGCGCCGGGGCGGCTCGCCGAGGCCGGCCTGCGTCCCGAAGACAAGGGTCCGATCCAGGCGCTCCACTGGCGCGGCGCGCCGGACGAGGCGCGGGCCGAGCTGGTCGCCCACGAGGTGGCGGTCGAGGCGGGCCGGGCGGGGCTGGAACCGCGCTGGGGCCGCAAGGTGCTGGAGCTGCGGCCGGTGGGCGGCGGGGGCAAGGACGCCGCGGTGGCCTCGCTGCTGGCCGAGGACGGGGTCGACAGGGCCGTCTACGCGGGCGACGACCGCACCGACGTCGATGCCTTCCGCCGGCTCGGCGAGCTGCGCGACGCGGGCGAGCTGGTCGCCGCGGTCCGGGTCGGCGTCCTCTCCGCCGAGGGGCCGCCGGAGATCGCCGAGGAGTCCGACGTCAGCGTCGAGGATCCGGCCGGCTGGCTCGAGATCCTCACCTGGCTCGCGGAGTAGCGCGCCGATGCCCTACACCGATCTGCTGCGCGTCACGGTCTTCATCACCGGCGCCGAGGCGACGGTCCTCGGGGCGATCAGCGCGATCGCGGTCGGTGGCGAACCGAGCGGCACCACCGTGATCGTGGCCCTGGCCTGGTGGGCGATCGCGATCATCCTCGGCTTCTGGCTGGGACGGCCGGAGCGCGCCCGCGAGGACATGCGCGACCCCCTCGCCCGGGCGAAGATGGCGACCTCGCTGCCCTCGGAGTCGCCGACCCGGATCGCCCTCCAGCGCCTCTGGCCGGTCGCCGTCACCGCGATCATCGCCGGCGGCCTCGGCCTCTTCTTCCCCGGCGTGGCGATCATCGGCACCGGCTACGCGCTGATCGTCTCGCTCTCCTGGCACACCCGCGAGGCGGCGGTGCAGGCGATCGAGGAGCGCGACGGCGTCCGCTTCTTCGTCGTCCCCGGCTCGACCTTCAAGCCGGTCGAGCTGGTCCGCACCCCCGGCCTCCGCAGCGACCGCCTCAACGCGTTCTGACCCCTGCGGGTGACCCCCGCTGGTGAGTTCGCAGAAATGACCGCATAGCGGTGATAAGTGCGAACGCACGGGGGTCAATGCTTGAGCAGCTTTTTGAACTCCGACCAGGTGCGGGTATTGGCGACTTCGGCCTTGGTCAGCCAGGCGCGGCGGGCGGTGGCGACGGCGTAGGCCATGTTGCCGAGGGTGTCGACGCCGTGGGCGTCGGTGTTGAGGACGATGCGGACGCCGGCGTCGGCGGCGAGGCGGGCGTGGCGGTCGGAGAGGTCGCGGCGGTTGGGATTGCCGTTGATCTCGATCATCGTGCCGGTGCGGGCGGCGGCCTCGGCGACCGCCTCGACGTCGATCCCGTAGGGCTCGCGGCGGCCGATCAGGCGGCCGGTGAGGTGGCCGATGCAGTCGACGCCCGGGTCTTCGATCGCGGCGACGACGCGGGCGGTCATGTCCTTTGCGGAGACGTTGAAGGAGGTGTGGACGGAGGCGACGACCCAGTCGAGCTCGGCGACCAGGTCGTCGGGATAGTCGAGCGAGCCGTCGAGGCCGATGTTGATCTCGGAGCCGACCAGGAGGCGGAAGCGGCGGCTGCCGTGTTCCTCGTTCCAGGCGGCGACCTCCTCGATCCGCCGGCGCAGCGCGTCGGGCTGGACGTCGTCGCCGAAGCCGTGGGTGGCGGAGTGGTCGGTGATCGCCATGTAGGCGTAGCCGCGCTCCTGGCCCGCCGCGGCCATCTCGTCGAGCGAGTTGCGCCCGTCGGAGAGGGTCGTGTGGGCGTGCAGATCGCCGCGCACGTCGCCGAGCTCGACCAGCTTCGGCAGCTTCCCCTCGCGCGCCGCCTTCAGCTCGCCGCGGCCCTCGCGCAGCTCCGGCTCGATGTAGGCGTAGCCGAGGCGCTCGTAGACCTCGTGCTCGGTCTCGCAGAGGGTGACCTCGTCGGTCTCGGAGTCCGTGATCCCGTGCTCGGAGACCGAGAGGCCGCGCTTCACCGCGTCCTCGCGCAGCTCGACGTTGTGGGCCTGGGAGCCGGTGAAGTGCTGGAGCAGGTTGCCGAAGGCGGCGGGCGGCACGATCCGCAGGTCGACCGAGACGCCGTTGTGGGTCTGGGCGCGGAGGCCTTTGGCGCTCGGCTTGCCGGCGGCGGCGATCAGCGGGTGGGACGCCAGGTGCTCGGACAGCTCTTTCGGCTGCTCGGCGGTGGCGATGATGTCGATGTCCTTGCAGGTGTCGGCCCAGCGGCGGACCGAGCCGGCGACCTCGACCCGGTGGGCGCCGGGGTGCTCGCGCAGCGCCGCGGCGAGCTCCTCGGCGATCGGCCGCACGGTCGAGAGCAGCAGGCGGCCCGGGCCGGCCCCCGGCTCGCCGAGGCGCTCGAGCGAGGCGAGCACGTTCTCCTCGGCTTTCGGGCCGAGCCCTTTGACGTGGCGGATCTTCTCTTCCTCGGCCGCCTTCTTCAGCTCCTCGAGCGAGGAGACGTGCAGCTCGTCCCAGAGGAGGCGGGCGGTTTTCGGGCCGATCCCGGGGACGCGGACGACTTCGACCAGGGTCGGGGGGAATTTCGCCTTCAGCTTCACCGCCGCCGGGATCTCGCCGGTGTCCAGCAGGGCGTCGATCTTTTCGGCCAGCGTCTTGCCGACGCCGGGGATCTCGGTGGCGCGGCCGGCGCGGGCGAGCTCCTCGACCGAGACCGGGCTCTCGCGGATCGCCTTGGCCGCGGTCGAGTAGGCGAGGACCCGATACCTGACCGCCCCGTCGAGCTCGTAGAGGACCCCGAGTTCCTCCAGAGCGGCGGCGATCTCGGCGTTGGTCACCGCCTCAAGTTAACGGTCCGTTCTCCAATCTCATGCTTATCTCGCTTTAGTGAGGCATTAATCGAGCAGGAATACGATCGGATTCCATGACAGAGCCGAACCGAGGCCCCGCCTGGCTGGTCCTGCCGACCTACAACGAGGCCGCCAACATCGAACCCTTCGTCGCCGCGGTGCGGTCACACCTGCCCGCCGAGGCGCGGATCCTGATCGTCGACGACGGCTCGCCCGACGGCACCGGGGAGCGCGCCGACCGGCTCGCCGAGCGCCATGCCGACGTCAGCGTGCTGCACCGACGGACCAAGGAAGGGCTCGGGCCGGCGTACATCGCCGGGTTCCGGCGGGCGCTCGCCTCGGGCGCCGGGCTGATCCTCGAGATGGACTCCGACTTCTCCCACGACCCGGCCTACCTGCCGCGGCTGCTCGAGGCGTCGCGGCGGGCGGACCTGGTGATCGGCTCGCGCTACGTCGAGGGCGGCGGGGTGAGCGACTGGGGACCGATGCGGCGGCTGATCAGCCGCGGCGGCAGCGCCTACTCGCGCCTGGTGCTGGGGGTCGAGGTGCAGGATCTGACCGGCGGCTTCAAGTGCTTCCGCCGCGAGGTGCTGGAGGCGATCGACCTCGACTCGGTCGAAGTGCGCGGCTACGCCTTCCAGGTCGAGATGACCTACCGGGCGATCCAGCTCGGCTTCAAGGTGGTCGAGGTGCCGATCGTCTTCCGCGACCGCCGCGCGGGCGAGTCGAAGATGGACGGCGCGATCGTCGCCGAGGCGATCGTCGGTGTCCCCCGCCTCCGCTTCGGCAGCCACCGCGCCCCCCGCGCCGAGCACCCCCGCGAAGAGCCGACCGTCAAAGAGGCCTGACCCCCCCGCCCCGCCGCGCGTTCGCACTTCTACCCGCATAGCGGTGATTTCTGCGAACGCCCCAGCCGTGCCCCCTCATGCGTTCGCACTTCTACCCGCTATGCGGGTAGAAGTGCGAACGCGTCCTCGGGCCTTGCCGGGCCCCACGATCTTCGCCTGCGGGGTCCGTCCCTCGCGGTGCTTGGAACCCTTCCCCCGGGGTAGCCACTAGCCTTTGAGCCCTTGCAAAGCGGCGCTATACTTTTTGAAGTATTGAGCCTCTAACCGCGATCTTGGGAGAGCGATCACCTTGAGTGGAAATCTGGCCGACGTAACCGACGCCACCTTCAAAGCAGACGTCCTCGACGCCGAGGGCGCGGTCTTGGTCGACTTCTGGGCCCCGTGGTGCGGTCCCTGCCGCGTCGTCCATCCGGTCCTCGAGGAGATCGACTCCGAACGGGACGACCTCACCATCCTCAGCCTCAACGTGGACGAGAACCAACAGACCGCGGCACAGTACGAAGTGCTCTCGATCCCGACCATGATCCTCTTCAAGGGCGGCCAGATGACGAAGAAAATCGTCGGCGCGATGCCGAAGCGTCGCCTCGAGGCCGAACTGGAGCCGGCGCTCGCCTAGCGGCGGGCGCCCCGAGCCATGCCCTTCGTCGAGGTCCACTGGTACGAGGGCCGCTCCGACGAGCAGAAGGCCGAGATCGCCAAGCGGATCGAACAGGCGCTGGTCGAGGTGGCGGGCGTCACCCCGGACCACTGCTGGATCAAGTTCTCCGACTCGGCGAAGACCGACTTCCTGATCAACCCGGGCGCGGAGAAGTAGCGGGCGCCCGGCCGTAGCGGGCGCCGGGCGGCGGTCGTTCAGGCGGCCTTCGCCGCCGAGGCGTCGGGGGCCGACCCGAAGTTCGATCGCACGATCCGGCGCCTCGAAGGCGGCGTGGGCGGCCGCCTTCAGCTCCGCGGCGTCCGAGTCGAAAGCGCCCGGCCGTCTCCTCGGGAAGGTCGACGTCCGCAATGGCGTTGAGGAGCTGAATGCTGCTCGGGCGACCGTCGAGAGCAGCCACACGAGGCATTCGCCCTTCGAGAGCTCCACCACCCCGTCCTTGCCGAACTCCCCGAATTCGAAGAGGAGCGAATCTGCCCCGCAGTCGTAATCGACTTTCGTCCTCGCTCCCCTCAAAACACGGAGATGACCAGGTCAGGGTCATCACTCGCCACGACAACCCAGACGAGCACCCCGGCGACAAATCCACGATGGCGGGGGGTGCCACCCATCCCGACGCTTTTTCCGATGGGATTTTTCACAACGGATTCCGCTTCCTGCCTGGTTCCCTTGATCCACCGCAGCTTGTTCTTGGCGTGGCGTTTGAACCTCACCCACACCCAAGGGCATGGACACTGCGAACCCTCCCCCTACATCAAGCCGGCGGCGCGGAAATCGCTTTCGATCATCGGCTCGAGGGTGCGGGCGAAGGTTGCCGTGAGGTGCGATTTGTCGCGGTAGACGAGGGCGTTGCCGATCACGGCGCGGCAGATTTCGCCGGGGCAGATCTCGTCGGTGAGGTCGACGAGGTGGGTGTCGGGGAAGGCCTTGGCGGCGCGGACGTCGTATTCGCGGTCCCATTCGTGAGGGCGCGGGAAAGCGCAGCGGTCGAGGTGTTGGATGTCTTCCGACACGCAGCTGGGGACGTCTTGTGAGGAAGCGGGGGTGTCGCGGATGACCACCGTGCGCGGGCCCGCCGCATGGATGCGCTTCAGCGTCCGCAGGTACCCCGCTTCCATCGCTTCCGCCGCTTCGTCGCCCGCCAGTTCTTCCCCGTTCGGCCCGTAGGGGACGTAGACGGTGTCGCCGCTCATCACCACGGTCACGTTTCCGTCGCCTTCTTCAATCCGTTTGAGGGAGTTCTGGCGCCAGACGTCACACTGGGAGTACTCGCGGTCTTCGACCATCGAGCGCACTTCGAGTTCCTCCGGCGGGCATTCCGCCTTGGTCAGCTCGATCAGCCTCCAGTGGTGGTTTTCGGCGAGTTCCTCGAGCGCCGGGAAGTACTGCATCGCGTGTGAATCGCCGAAGAGGATCAGGGTTTTGGCGCCGTTCGGATCGCCGAAGAGGCATTTGTTCGAGTTCGTGCCTTCGATCCCGACCAGGCACCCCGAGTAGTAGCCGCGCGAGCGGTCCGCGCGGGCGCGGAGCGGGTTCGGCCGCAGCGCCGTCGCCGTTTCCTGTGGCTTCACTTCTTCGGCCAGGGCGGCGGCGCCGCGAACGTCCGAGAGCGGCGCCGTGCGCAGGGTCGGCTGGGCGGAGCGGAGGCCGATCCCGACGCCGAGCGCGACCGCGGTGCAGGCGAGCCCGAGGGCGATCGCCCGGTTCGGCAGCCGCGCCAGCGCGGGCGCGCGGCGGACCGGGTCCTCGATCAGCATGTGGGTCAGCTGGGTCGGGATCCAGGAGGCGGCGACCGCGGCGAGCCCGGCGGCGACCGAGAGGCGCGGCCCCCAGATCGCCGCGGCGAAGACGATCGCGGGCCAGTGCCAGAGGTACCAGGAGTAGGAGATGCGGCCGACGTAGCGGACCGGCGCCAAGGAGAGGACGCCGCCGGCGCCGAGCCGGTCGGCGGCTCCGCGCGCCGTCGCCGCCAGCGCCGTGCCGGCGAGGATCAGCGCCGCGGCGCCGAGCGTCGGCACCAGCGCCGCCGTCCCCGGGAACTCGGTTTCGCCGGTGAAGGCGAAGCTCGCGTAGACGATCGCCGCCACCCCGGCCCAGCCCAGGGCCACCGCGCCGAGGCGCGGCAGCCTCACCGTCGCCGCCAGCGCGACGGCGGCGCCGAGCGCCAGCTCCCAGGCGCGGGCGAAGGTGTCGAAGTAGGCGAAGGCCGGCTTGTCCTGGGTGAGGATCACGCCGTAGACGAGCGAGCCGGCGAGGATCAGCGCCAGCACCACCCAGAGCACCGGCCGCACCGAGCGGCCCCGGCGGCGGAAGAACCAGGTGGCGAGCAGGATCAGCCCCGGCCAGACGAGGTAGAACTGCTCCTCGATCGCCAGCGACCAGAGGTGGAGCACCGGGCTCGGTTCGAGCCCCTGGGCGAAGTAGTCGACCGACTGGGCGGCGAAGTGCCAGTTGGCGACGTAGAGGGCGGCGGCGATGATGTCACCGGCGACTTCGGTGTTGCGCAGTGGCGAGAGCAGGATCAGCGAGAGGACCCCGACCACGGTCAGCAGCACCGCCGAGAGCGGCAGCAGGCGTTTCGCCCGGCGGGCGTAGAAGCCGCGCAGGGAGATCGTGCCGGAGCGGTCCAGCTCCCCTACCAGCAGGCGGGTGATCAGGAAGCCCGAGATGACGAAGAAGACGTCGACCCCGACGTAGCCGCCCGCCAGGAACGGCACCCCGGCGTGGCAGAGCAGCACGGCGACGATCGCCACCGCCCGCAGCCCCTCGATGTCGGGGCGGAAGCGGCGACCCGACTCGGCTTCGTCAGGGTGTTTTGTTGAGTTCATTGATCAACTTAGATTAGAAGGTCGGGAGGCGCGCCCGGCGCCTCCCTTACTGTGGCGATTCGGTTTTTGCGGCGGCGGATTCGGCAGCAGCGCCCTTCTTGGCTTCGGCAGAGCCCTTCTTCGCCTTCGCGGTCCGTTCGGCCTTGCGCGTCGCGATCCGCCCGAGCCATTCCATCGCTCGCGTCACGAGGAACGGGCGCACCCGCTCGGTCAGGTGCCCGCCGGCCACCAACCAGAGCTTTACCCGGGGATAGACCGCCGCGAACGCTTCGTTCATGGTAGGGGGCACGACGTTGTCGGCGCGGCCCTGGATCACCAGCAGCGGCGCCAGCTGCGGACGGCGGATCGGCGACAGCCGTTCGCGGGCGGCCATGTCGACGCCGAGGTTTTCCCAGTAGTCGGCGCCGTACTGGGCGAGCGGCCAGGTCCAGGTGACGAGGTCGGAGACCGGCGCCTTGGCGACCGCGGCGCTGACCAGGTCGTCGCCGGAGAGGAGCGCGGCCAGCGTCCCCCCGGCCGAGGCCCCGTAGGCATAGACGCGATCGCGGCCGAACTTTTCCCGCAATCTGCGCGCTTCCGCGCGCACCCTCTGCACGGCGGCCGGGAGGTTGTCGAGCGGATAGGTGACGTAATGCGGGACGAACCCGGCGGCGAGCGCCGGGGCACGGGTGAGCGGTTCGAATTCGGGATCTTCGAAGAGGAAGGAGCCGCCGTGGATGAGGAGCAGTTGCGGGCGCTGGCCGGGGCCGATCACGCCGCCGTTTTCCTGCGGCGCGGCCGCGGCGGGGCCCGCGGCGAGGAGCGCCAGGCAGATCGCGACCGCGAGCGAAGCGGCGAGCGGCATCAGGCCGCGGCCGGGCCTGGTGGCGCGGGCAGGCGCGATGGCGCGGGCCGAGCCGTCGCCGCGGGAGCCTGGGCGCGTCGGGACGGAAGTCAAACCGCGCTGACGGAGATCCGCAGGTCGTCGCCGTCGATGTTCGCGACGCTCCCCGCGTCGCCGTCCCCGTCGCCGAGGGCGACGCTCTCCGCCAGGGTCTCGCCGGCGATGTAGGAGCGGTGCTCGCGGGCGACGTCGAGCAGCTCGGCGACGCCGTCGAGGCCGAGGGCGATCCGGTCGGTGATCTCGAGCCCGGCCTCTTTGCGCGCGTTCTGCACCGCGCGGACGATCTCCCGGGCGAGACCCTCGCGGCGCAGCTCCTCGTCGATCTCCAGCTGCAGCGCCACCGCGTGGCCCGCCTCGGCCTCGACCTCGTAGCCCTCCAACGGGGCCAGCGCCAGGATGAGGTCGTCGCCGCCGAGGGTGTGGTCGGTGCCGTCGATCGACACGCCCACCTCGCCGCCCGCGGCGACCGTGCGCGCCACCCGCGCCGGGTCGAGCGCCGCCACCGCCGCCGCCACCTGCGGCATCCGCTTGCCGAAGCGCGGGCCGAGCGCCCGGTAGTTCGGCTTCACCGCGTACTTGACCAGTTCGCCTTCCTCGGAGACGAAGTCGAGCTCGTGCACGTTCAGCTCCGCCGTGACCAGGTCGGCGAGCGCTTCGATCGAGGCCCGCTCCGCCTCGTTGGCGACCACGACGGCGCGGCGCAGCGGCTGGCGCACCTTCACTTTGGCGGCCACGCGGGCGGCGTTGCCGAGCCTGACCGTGCGCCGGGCCGCCGTCATCGCCGTTTCCAGGTCGGGATCGCGGAGCGCCTCGTCGACCTCCGGGAAGGTGGCGAGGTGGACCGAGTCCTTCGCCTCGCCGAACTCACCCTCGGCGCCGCCGACCAGGTTGCGGTAGATCTCGTCGGCGAGGAACGGGGTGAACGGGGCGAGCATCTTGCTCGTCTCCAGGAGGCACTCGCGCAGGGTCCAGAAGGCGGCCCGGTCCCCCTCCCAGAAGCGGCCGCGGGAGAGGCGCACGTACCAGTTGGAGAGCTCCTCGACGAAGTCGGCGATCGCCCGCCCGGCGGTGGTGCAGTCGAAGTCGTCCATCCGCTCGCGCACGGTGGCGATCGTCGCCTGCAGCCGCGAGAGCGCCCAGCGATCGAGCTCGGTCGGCGCCGGCGCGGCGCCCCCGGCGAGGTCGGCCGGCCCGAGCCCCTCGGCGTTCGCGTAGAGCACCCAGAACGAGTAGGTGTTCCACAGCGTCAGCATGAACTGGCGCACCGACTCGCCGACCGTCTCCAGCGAGAAGCGGTACCCGGCCCAGGGCTGCTGCGTGGTCAGGTAGTACCAGCGGAAGGCGTCGGCGCCGTGGGCGGCGAGCACGTCCCAGGGGTCGACCACGTTGCCGCGGCTCTTCGACATCTTCTGCCCCTCGGGGTCGAGGATCAGCCCGAGGCAGACGCAGTTGCGGAAGCTCGACTGGTCGAAGAGGAGGGTCGACTCGGCGAGCAGCGTGTAGAACCAGCCGCGGGTCTGGTCCTGGGCCTCGCAGATGTAGTCGGCGGGGAAGCGCGACTCGAACTCCTCTTTGCCCTCGAACGGGTAATGGAACTGGGCGAAGGGCATCGCGCCGCTGTCGTACCAGGTGTCGATCACCGAGCTGACCCGCTGCATCTGCCCGCCGCAGTCCTCGCAGCGCACCTTGACTTCGTCGATGTAGGGGCGGTGGAGGTCGGCCGGGGCCTCGCCGCCGCTGCGCTCGCGCAGCTCCTCGACCGAGCCGATGCAGGTCATCGCCTCGCAGCCGTCCTCGGTGCAGCGCCAGATCGGCAGCGGGGTGCCCCAGTAGCGGTTGCGCGAGAGCGCCCAGTCGACGTTGTTCTCCAGCCATTTGCCGAAGCGGCCGTGCTTGACGTGCTCCGGGTGCCAGCCGATCGTCTCGTTGTTGGCGAGGAGCTCGTCGCGGACGCCGGAGGTGCCGATGTACCAGCTGCTGGTCGCGTAGTAGAGGAGCGGCGTGCCGCAGCGCCAGCAGTGCGGATAGGCGTGCTCGTAGGGCTGCTCGCGGAAGAGCAGCCCGCGGCGGTCGAGGTCGTCGATGAGGCGCCGGGTCGTCCCACTCCCTTTTACGAACTCGCCGGCGAAGCCGATGACTCGGTCGTCGAAGGTGCCATCGGGGCGGACCGGGTTGTAGAGGGTGCTCGCGACGGTGGGGTCGAAGATGCCCGCGGCGGCGCCCACCGCGTAGTCGTCCTCGCCGAACGGCGGCGCGATGTGGACGAGGCCGGTGCCGTCCTCGGTGGTGACGAAGTCCCCGGCGATGACGCGGAAGGGCTCCGCCCCTGCGGCCGACCCGGCGCCCGGCCCACCGTCGGCGAGCTCGAAGACCGGCCCGGCGTAGCGGCGATCGACCAGGTCCGCGCCGGGCATCCGGTCGAGCACCCGGGCGCCTTCGCCGAGCACCTTCTCGGCCAGCGGCGCGGCGACGATCAGGGTCTCGCCGTCGACCTCGGCGCGCACGTACTCGACCGTCGGCGCGACGGCGACGGCGACGTTGCCCGGAAGCGTCCACGGGGTCGTCGTCCAGACCAGCAGCGCGGCGTCGTCGTCGACCAGCGGGAAGCGCACGTAAATGGAGGCGTCCTCGACGTCCTGGTAGCCCTGGGCGACCTCGTGCGAGGAGAGCGGCGTGCCGTCACGGGGGCAGTAGGGGACGACCTTGTGGCCCTCGTAGAGCTTGCCCTTGTCCCAGAGTTGGCGCAGCGACCACCAGACCGACTCGATGTAGCGGTCCTCGAGGGTCACGTAGGGGTCGTCGAGGTCGACCCAGAAGGCGATCCGCTCGGTCAGCCGGTTCCACTCCTCGACGTACTCGAAGACGGATTCGCGGCAGCGCTGGTTGAACTCGGCGATCCCGAACTCCTCGATCTCCTGCTTGGAGGAGATGCCGAGTTGTTTTTCGACCTCCAGCTCGACCGGCAGCCCGTGGCAGTCCCAGCCCGCCTTGCGCGGCACCCGATACCCGCGCATGGTGCGGTAGCGGGGGTAGACGTCCTTGAAGACGCGGGCGAGGACGTGGTGGGAGCCGGGGCGGCCGTTGGCGGTCGGCGGGCCCTCGTAGAAGGACCAGATCGGCGCCTCGGCGCGCTCGGCGAGGGTGCGGGCGAAGAGGTCCTGCTCGCGCCAGCGCGCCAGCACCCGCTCCTCGAGGGCGGGGAAGGACTGCTTCGGGTCGACGGGCGCGAATCCGGCCATGGACGGCGGATTCTAGGAGTGGGCGGGCGGCGAGCCACGTGGCGTCGTCCAAGCTGGGCGACGAGAGCCGGCGGATGAGCGCGGAGCAGGCGCCCGAAGTGAAAGGGACGCCGCCATCTCGGCGGCGGCCCGGGCAGGCTGTGGCCGCCGCCGAGATGGCCGGGATCCCGGGGGACGGCGAGGGCCTGGGCGCGCGGTGCGGGGAGAACCGTCCCCCTGTGCTCATGCGGCGGAAAGGCTCCGCGGGACCGGGCCGGGAGGTGCCCCGGGTCGAGAGGTCGGGCGTGGTTCGGAGCGGGCGTGGGTCGAGAGGTGGGGCGCGGGTCGGGAGGCGGAGGCCTGAGTCGGGAGGCGGGGCGTGGGTCGGGAGGTCAGGTCAGGGTGAGTCGGGACGGGGCGTGAGTCGGGAGGTCGGGCGTGGGTCGGGAGGCCGGGGCCTGAGTAGGGAGGCGGGGCGTGGGTCGGGAGGTCGGGCGTGGGTCGGGAC
>DATJUK010000169.1:0-6507 GCA_035502495.1 Solirubrobacterales bacterium | reverse complement strand
GATCTCTGGCACACCGAGAGCGGTCAAGTCTGGACCTATACGTTCGACATCAAGCCCGGCGGTGATCCGTCGTTCGAAATCCGCCCGATCGATGCAGGGTCCAAGCCCTACCGTTGCGTCACCGCGCCCGAATGAAGCGCGAGAAGGGATCGGAATCGATGATGCCGATGCCGATGTCGATGTCGGCGTTCGGCGCGATCGCCCTGGTGACGTGCCTTGCCCTCCTGTTCCCGGTGGCATCGGCGAGCGGCGATGCTTCGTTCAGCTCGACCGCGCTCGACGCGACCGGGACCGAACTGGAAGACATCGCCGTCGGCGATCTCGACGGGCACAACGGACCCGACCTGGTCACCTCCTACAAAAAAGGCGGGATCGGGGTTCATCTGAACGATGGCAGCGGCCACTTCGGACCCGAGCATCTCTATGCGACCGGCTGCAAGGTGCCCCAGGTCGAGGTCAGCGACGTCGGCGGTCCCGGCGGCGGCTCTCTGCCCGACGGCCACCCCGACGTCGCGTTTTCCTGTGAAGTCTCCGAAAACGAGGTCAAGTACCTCGGGCGCATGTTCGGCGACGGCAACGGCCACCTCTCCGAACCGCAGCTGAGCTCACCGGAACTGAGCTTCGGCCCCTTCGGCGGCGGCGAGCCGCAGAACCACCAGCACTTCGCCTTGGCCGAAGGCATCCGCGACCCCGCCCTCGGACCGGTCGTCGTCTGGGGGTACCTGTCCCAGTACTACACGAGCGAAGGCCCGAGCTACACCCGACTGCTCTGCCTCAGCTACGACTGGAAAACCCGCTCCTGCACCGGGATCAACGAACCCGGCATCCAGGCACCGGTGGTCGCCGGCATCGTTGCCGACGCCCGCGTCTTCGCCGGCGGTGGCGGCGAAACACTGCTCGACTGGGGCCAGATCCCGCCGCCTTGGCACTCCAGCAGCCGCGATCTCGGACCCGAGCCGAAATACCTCAGCGGCGAAGCGAACTGGGACTCGATCGCGATCGGTGACCTCCAAGGCGACGGACCCGACATCCTCAGCTCGGTGGGCCGCTGCGGCTGCTTCCCCGGCCAGGAAGGTCCCTACGGCAGGGTCAGCGTGTCCTACGGCAACCTCGCCGAGGGGGTTCCGCTGCAACACGCGACGACCTTTCCCTCGGCACCGGGAGTGATGGACATCGCCCCCGGCGACTTCGACCGCGACGGCCATACCGACGTCGCCGGCACCGCCTTCCACAATGAACCGGGCGAAGGCTACGTCGACGAGGTCTTCGTCCAGCCCGGCGACGGGGCCGGGCACCTGGGGGCGCCGCAGCACTTCCGCCTCGACAACGAATATCGCTATAGCACCGGCTCGATCGAGGTCGCCGACTTCGACGCGAACGGCAGCCCCGACATCGCCGCTGTCGCCGGTCAGCAGCCCTACGTGCTGCTGAACCAGGTGCCGCCGCCGGGTCCGTCCGGCCCGCCGGCGTCCGGCGGCGGGACCGGCTCCCCTTCGGGCTCGAAAGGCGGGCCGAGCACCTCCGCGCTCGGCAAGGCACTGACCGGGATCAACGGTCTGTCGAAGTCCACCACCCTGCTTGCCAACGGGACGGTCCTGCTCGGAACGGTCGCCAGACCAGCCGCCGGCGTGACGATCGCCATCACCTACCCGCCGGTCAAGGTAAAGGGCGACTCGCTGCTGTCGGGGCGCAGGAAGGGCGCCAAGAAGTCGGTCAAGCCGGTGAGGATCGGCACCGCCCACATCGCCGTCCCGGCCGGCAAGAGCGTGCCGCTGAAGGTGAAGCTGAGCGGCAAGGCGCTCAAGCTGCTGAAGAAGGCCGCGATTCGAACGACGCTCAGGCTCTCGGCCACCTCGACCGATGGCGCCGAGGAATCGGAGACCCGGTCGCTGACGATCAAGCCTGCGAAGAAGCGGTCCGAGCCGGCGAAGAAGGGGTCACGCGCATGAAGCTCGTCCGCTCTCTGTTCCGCTGGGCTCTGCTGCTCGCGGTGCTGGCTCCTGCCGGCGCCGCGGCGGAAACCCGCACCTACCTGAACACCGATGCCCAGTTTCCCAGTGCGAATGGCGGCCTCGGCGGACCCTCGGTGCACTATCCGAGCACGGTCAGCGTCGCCGGCGTCGCCGGGACGGTGACGAAGGTGACGTTGACCACGATCGACCTCAGCGCCAACGCCGATCTCGACATGGCGTTGGTGGGCCCGAACGGGGCCCAGGTGATGTTGATGTCCGATGTTTGCGCGACCAAATCCGCCGCCCATGCGTACTGGACCTTCGAAGACGCGGCCCCGATCTTCGTCTCGCAACTCTCCTGCCCGGCCACGCAGAGATTGAGCGTGCGGCCCACCAACAACGAACCCGAATCCGACGATCTCGCCGTCGATGGCGGACCATCGGGGCCATTCACCAACTCGCTCGCGGCCTTCGCCGGGATCTCGCCCAACGGTGACTGGAAGCTGTTCATGATCGACGACGACCCGACCGGGACGCTCGGCTTCGAAATGGGCGGCTTCGCGCTCAACCTCGAAGTCGAACCGCCGCCGCCCACGCCGCCGCTGATTCAGACCGTGACCGTGCCGGGACCGGAACGGACGGTGACCGTCACCGCGCCCGGACCGACGCCGCAAGCGCCGACCAAGGCGGCCAAAACGGGCAAGCGGGCGGCCGCGCTCGCCAAGTGCAAAACGAAGAAAACGGCAAAACTGCGCGCCAAATGCCGCGCCGCCGCGCGAAAGCTGCCGATATGAAACCGGCGGGGCGCGGCCGGCCTGCACTGCGCTGCCGTCGCCGCGATCGGCGCTAGTGTCGGCACTGGGCTCGGCGAAGGAGGCGACGACGGCAGTGAGGGGAAACGTGGGAGACCCCGGGGTTCGACGGGATACGGTGCAGCCAACCCTGTGCCGACCGTCGGGTGAAGCGACCGCGAAGTCCGCCTTCACGTCCGCTTCACGTGGGCCGCACGAGGATGCACAACCATGACGAACCACCGCCTCATCACGGTCCTCCTCTCCGCCGTCGCGCTCCTGGCCGCTGCGCCGGCCGCAGCCTCCGCAGCGGCAGCCTCTGACCCGCAGTTCGCGGCGCAGGAACCCCTGCGGATCCTCCGCGTCGCCGATGCCTTGGACGAGGTTGCGCAGCCGCTCGCGGACGTGCCCGTGCTCGTCGCCGACACCGGCCTCGACCTGACGCACCCCGACATCTCGCCGCGGCTCTTCTCCCTGCCCGCGGCGACGCCGGCGCCGACGGTCGAAGGGCTGCCCAACCCCGCCCCGACGATCCCCGCCGGCGCCCACGGCTGGGACCTGATCGGCAACGCGCCGCCGGACACGCCGTTCCAGCCCGACGCCGACCCGAGCGACGTCGGTGGTCACGGCACCATGGTCGCGGGCATCCTCGGGGCGGACTGGAACAACGGCCAGGGCGGCGCCGGCGTCGCGCCGAACGCGCGGTTCCTCGCGCTGCGCACGTGCTGGGTGGACGACGACTGCTACCAGAACGTGCAGGCGTCGGCGGTCCCCTGGGCGATCGCCCGCGGCGTCCGGGTCGTCAGCTTCAGCTGGCTCGCCGATCCCGCCGACGACGACCTCGTGCCGATCGTCAAAGCGAATCCGAGCGTCCTGTTCGTGACCATCCCGTCCGGCAACGGTGAGAACGGCGCCGACGTCGATGCCGAAAGTCCGTACCCGTGCAACATCGACGCGCCGAACGTCCTGTGCGTGTCGACGTCGAGCCCCACGGACGGGCTCGACTGCGGCGGATCGGGGGCGACCACGGTCGACGTCGCGGTGCCGACCCAGAACAACATCACGACGACCAACGGGGGCGGCTTCACACCGACCGGCTGCGCGACGAGCTTCGCGGCGCCCACGGCGGCCGGCCTCGCCACGATCCTGTTCGGGATCGATCCCAGCGCCTCGGCCGCCGACGTCCGTGCCGCGATCGTCGACAGCGCCCGGAGCGTGCCGGCATGGCAGGGGAAATCGGTCAGCGGCGGGATCGCCGACGCGGCCGCCGCGGTCGCGCTGTTCCAGCAGCGGCGCGGGATCGCGCCGCGGTCGCCGAGCGGCACCGACCCCACCACCACCACCACCCCGCCGGTCACCCGCCCGCCCGCCACCGACCGCACGGCTCCGAACGTCCGGCTCGCCATCGTGGAAAGCACGCGGCTGCGGGTGACGCTGAGCGAGCCGGCGCGGGTGAGCATCGCGCTCCAGCGCCGGGCCCGATGCCGGGGCGGCCGGCCCTGCTGGAAACCGGTCGGACGTGCTCGCACCGCCTCGCTCCCGCGCGGCGCCACGACGCTCCGACTCGCGCCTAACGGCTTGCCCCGCGGCCAGTTCCGCGTCGTCGTCCGCGCCCGGGACGCGGTCGGGAACGCGGCGACGAAGACGCTCGCCTTCCGAGGGCCGCGATGACCCGCATCCTCGTCGTCGAGGATGCGGCGGACATCGCCGGGGCGATCGCCCAATAGTTGCGCGCGGAGGCGTTCGGCGTCGACCTCGCCCGACTATAAGCGCGAGGAAGAAGAGAACTGGAGGAGGAGGTCAGGGAGCTCTCCCCGGCGGGGCGTGCCTGGCCCGCGACCCTGGCGGTGGCCCACCGCGAGGGGCTGGCGATCTTCTCCGACGATCGGTTCGTGCGGTTGACGGCCCGACGCTCAGGAGTCCCGGCCTTCGGGACGCTCGCCTTGCTGGACGCCTTGGTCGGGCTGGTCCGCGAAGACGGCTTCGAGATGAGCGCCGGGGTCCGCGCGGTCCTCGACGATGCGGCCGGCTGGCCGGCGCGCGGGATCGACTCGGTGGGAGTCGGGCGGCGGGTTTTGCCCCTGCTTCACGGCGCTCCGGGAAGCTGCGAAGCAGGTGAATGTCGACGGCGACGACAGGCGGCTGATCTCGGACGCGCCGCTCAGGACTCCCCTCGCCCGAGTTTCTCCTCGCCCATCTGGATCAGTTTTTCGCGCGCCTCGGCGCGGCCCGCCTCCTTGGCGGCGACCATCGCGTCGCGGTCGACCTCGACCACCGAGCGATCCTTGGGCCAGTAGCGGACGGGCACGACTTCGCCGACCCCGAAGGCGCCCATCGGGCCGGTCGGATAGGCGCTGCAGGAGACGTCGACGGTCGACCCGTCGTCGTACCTGACCCGCAACTTCAGCTTCCATTTGTTGATTCCCTTGGAGTTGCTGTAGCCACTCATGTCGGAGTCGACGACCACCGCCTCGGCCTTCTCTCCGTCCTTCAGGATCTTCCGCTTACCGAACATCACATCGCTCCTTCTCGTTCGCGTTCCAGCTCGGCCGCGGTCCGTGGACCGTCACCGAACTCGGTGCCCTCGAAGCCGGTCGGCGGCGGCGGGCGCCGTCGCCGCCGCAGCGCCCGGATCGCCAGCCAGATCGCGCCGACCACGAGGACGATCGCCATCGCGACGAGGACGATCGTCCAGCCGTGCAAGGGGCTCGGTTCACGGCCGAACCAGGCCTGCGCATTCACCCCATGGCCGTTGAAGTCCCCCTGCAGGATCGCCAGGTAGTCGCCTTCTTCCGGCACTTCGAGCTTCCAGACCCGTCGCTGGGTGTCGACGTATTCGTCGTTCGCGTTGGTCGAGTAGCCGATGTCTTCGGAGACGGACGGCGCTTCCTGGCCGCCTTTTGCCTTCATCGTCAGCGTCAGCGTCGGAAGCAGCAGTTCGGGCGTCTCGTTGCCGCGCCCCGGCAGCGCTGCCGCGACGTTCACCCCGACGTCGCCGGCGGGCAGGTGGATGACCTTGTGCCCGGGGATCGGCACCCGTCCGTACTGGTTGGCTTCGCCCCAGATCAGGTTCGAGTTGAGGATCCCGAGCGGAATCACGACCACCAGCGTCGCCACCAGGAAGCCGCCGATCCACAGCAGCGCCCGCCCGAACCCCGACTCGACCTCGCGGATCCTACGCATCGCCCGCACGCTAGGCCCGGAGCGCGCCGCGCGCCTCCATGAGCCTCCTTGAATTCCACCTATGCTGGGCGCCCTTGTCCCCGTCGAGCCCCCGTCCCGGTCCGCTGCTGCTGGAACGCGAGCGTGAGCTCGAGCGCCTGCGCGCCGGGGTGAGCGCCGCCGCCGGCGGCGCCGGACGGGTGATCCTCGTCGAAGGCGATCCGGGGGTAGGCAAGACCGCACTGCTCGCCGCCGCTGCCGAGGTCGCGGGCGGCGGCGGCCTCACGGTGTTGAGGGCGCGCGGCGGCGAGCTCGAGGCGACCAGCGGCTTCGGGATCGTCCAGCAACTGCTCGAGCGGGTCGTCGTCGACGCCGGTCCCGACCGCGACGACGGCCTCCTGAGCGGCGCCGCCGCACTGGCCGCCGCGCCGCTCGGCCTCGCCCCCGCCGACCTGCCGATGGATCCCGCCCAGGCCCGCCACGGCCTCTACTGGCTGCTCGCCAACCTGGCCGAGCGCGAGCCGCTCGCCCTGCTCGTCGACGACGCCCAGTGGGCCGACGCGCCGAGTCTCGACTGGCTGCTCTACCTCGCCCGCCGGCTC
>DATJUK010000168.1:0-2952 GCA_035502495.1 Solirubrobacterales bacterium | reverse complement strand
CGGGGGGGGCGGGGCCGTTGTCCGACGCCGGGCCGGTGCTCGGCGGGCGGCCTCGCCGATCGCGCCTAGAAGGAGGCGCCTAGCTCCTCGGCGCGGAGGGCGAGCTGCAGCTCGAAGCGGGCGTCGGGATCATCGAGCTGGTCACCGAGGAGCTCGCGCAGGCGGGCGATCCGGTAGCGGGCGGTCTGCGGGTGGACGTGCATCTCGGTCGCCATCGCCACCGCGTTGCCGTCGTGGCGGAGGTGGGCGAGCGCCGTCTCGCGCATCCGGGCGCGCGCCTTCGGGGTGAGGTCGGCGAGCGCCGCGAGCCGGCGCGCGGCGATCCTCGCGGCGAGCTCGCGCGATTCGAGGAGGACGAGGGTCGCGAGGTTGTCGTCGACGCGCAGCGGCGCGCCGACGCGGCGGCCCTTCCCTTCCCCCGCGGCGATCGCCCGATCGGCGTCGCGACCGTCCCCGGGCGCCCGCGCCGCGGCAGCGGGGCGCCCCGCGGCGCGACTCACGGCGCCGCCGGAGTCCGCGCGGAGCAGGGCCCGGGCGAGCGCCCAGGACCGGGCCGCGGCGGCCGGGGCGACGGTCGGGCCGAGGACCAGCGTCGTCTCGGCGGCGGCCCGGTCCAGTGCCTCGGCCCGGCCCGGCCCCTCCGGGTCCGGCAGCAGCAGGCAGCCCTCGCCGTCGACCACGGTGACCAGCGCCTCCGGCGGCAGCCTCCGCGTGACCCGGGCCAGCGCCTCCTCCGGGCAGGCGAGCGCGGCCAACCCGGCGGGCACGTCCCAGGCGGCCGCGCGCGCCGCCGCCGCCACGTCGCCGGCGTCGGCCGGCGGCTCGGCGAGCAGCAGCAGGAGCAGCTCGCGACGGCGGCGCCGGCGCAGGTCCTCGACCTCGGCCCGGGCCTGGGCGTAGCCCTCGACCGAGTCGGCGGCGAGCTCGTCGATGTAGGCGAAGACCGCCTCGGCCAACAGCGCCAGCGGTTCCGCCCCGACCCCGGCCCGTCGGCAGGCATCGGCGAAGCGCCGCCACGCCACCCGGGCGCCGATCCGGTAGGCGGCCTGCAGCGAGTCGAGCGTGCGCCCCGCCCGCTGCTCGCCGCGCCCGAGCGTCAGGTAGACCTCGCGGCCCGAGTCGCGCCCGGCGTCGGGATCGCGGATCAGGGCGACGAACTGGGCCAGCGCCTCCCCCACGCCGCGGCGGATCCCGCGGCCGAAGCGACCCTCGAGCGGCCGCGCGTACTCGGGCACCTCGCGAGCGATCGAGTCGAGGATCTCGACCGTGATCGGCTCGATCTCCCCTTCGATCAGGTCGGCCACCCGGGCGGGCAGGCCGCGCCAGGGATCGTCATCGAGCGCGGGCGGCCTTGCTGGCGTAGTTTTTGGCATCTGACTTACAAGTTTTGGCTGCTCAACTTGGCTCAGACGCTAATACATATCGCCCAGATAGGCGTAACTTGGCTTCCGATGGCGGAAATGACCAAGTTCGAGAAGGGCGCCAACCTCGCCGGGGTGGTCGTCCCCTTCGTCGCCACGATCGTCGCCATCGCCCTGCTCCCCAGCAGCCTGGTCAGCCCCGGCATCCTGGCGATCGCCGCGTTCATGTACCTGATCACCGCGATCGGGATCACGGTCGGCTTTCACCGTCTTCTCACCCACCGTTCATTTCAGACCTCGAAGCCGCTCGAGTACACCTTCGCCGTGCTCGGCACGATGGCCGTGCAGGGGCCCGTCCTCTCCTGGGTCGCCGACCACCGCAAGCACCACGCCCACACCGACAAGGAGGGTGACCCGCACAGCCCCCACGTCGGCCACGGCGAGGGACTGCGCGGCTTCTGGCACGCGCACACCGGTTGGCTGATGGAGACACAGGGCCGCGCCGATTGGAAGAAATACGCAAAGGACCTCTACGAGGACGACGGCATGCGCTTCATCTCCCGTCACTTCGTCGCCCTGATCGTGCTCAGCCTGCTGATCCCGGCAGCGCTCGGCTTCGCGATCACCGGCACCTGGGTGGGTGCCCTGGCCGGCCTGCTCTGGGGCGGGCTGGTGCGGGTGTTCTTCGTCCACCACATCACCTGGAGCGTCAACTCGGTGTGTCACTTCCTCGGCAAGCGCCGCTTCGACACCGATGATCAGTCCACCAACGTGTTCTGGCTCTCGATCCCCTCGCTGGGCGAGTCGTGGCACCACAACCACCACGCCTTTCCTCGCTCCGCGGTGCACGGGCTGAAGCGATGGGAGATCGACCCTTCGGCGCTGATCATCGCCGGCATGGAGAAGGTGGGCCTGGCCCGCAACGTGATCCGCATCTCGCCCGAGCGCCAGGCCGAACTCACCCGCTGAGCGCCGCCTCGGTGGCCCTTCGTCGCCGACGGAATACCAACCGGTACTGAATCGTCACCGTTCGTCGATTAGGTCGAACGGCCAATTCGCTTGCCAAAAGCGTTATTGCACGCCCCGATCGGTTAAACAGTGTGAAGGTCCGTGTGCCAGACTCGCACCACTGTTGAGTCACCGACCGGTATATGGATGGAGAAAGGATTTAGATGCCAAGCACGACGAACGTCCTTGACGAGGCTCGCCAGCTTGTCGAGCGACGCCTTGCCGACCTCGAGGAGGAGCGCCGCCGACTCGAGCGGGCCCTCGCGGAGCTCGGTGGGAAAGCGAAACGGTCCCCCGGGCGGCCGCGCGGCAGCGCCTCGACCACCACTACCGCCAAAGCCTCCGGCCGCGCGCCGAAAAAACGCCGTCGCCGTCGCGGTGGCACCCGCGCCGACCAGGCGGTCGACCTGATCGCCAGCCAGCCCGGGATCAGCGCCTCCGACGTCGCCAAGACGATGAAAATCAAACCGAACTACCTGTACCGGGTGCTCGGTGACCTGGAGAAAGAGGGCCGCGTCAAAAAGGACGGCCGCCAGTACTACCCGGCCGGCTGACCCCGCCCCCGGCGTTCGCACTTATCACC
>DATJUK010000167.1:0-6729 GCA_035502495.1 Solirubrobacterales bacterium | reverse complement strand
TCGCACTTGTCACCGCTATGCGGTGACAAGTGCGAACTCACCCGCGGCGACGGGGCGGGCGCGGAGCGCGGCGTCGCGGTCGTCCCGGCGCGGATCCTTATCCCGCCGGCGCCTCGAGCCACTCGCGCATCGCGAGGTGGTGGGCGGTGTGCTCGCCGCTCTGCAGCTCCTGGCGCAGCTCGCCAAGGGTGCCGTAGCGCTCTGCCACCACGTTGTGGCGGTGGATCGTCTCAAGGTTCTCCTGGCGCGCCATCACGAAGGCGTTCTCGGGGAGATCGGGGTAGCCCTCGACCACCTGGCGGATCATCTCCCGGACGCAGTCCTCGACGAAGCGGGGCGTTTCATGGGCCTTCACCACCACCGACATCTCGTCGGGGCGCTTCATCAGCTCGTAGATCTCCGAGCTCATCGAGGACTCCACGATCCGCAGCAGGTCGGGGGCGTCGATCCAGGCCGGTCCGCCCTCGGGGCAGCCGATGTGCAGGGTGCCGATGCCGCGCTGATTGTGGGTGGCGATCGGCACGGTGGCGACGATGCGCTCGATCTGCTCGTCGTCGAAGCCCTGCTCGGCGAGCCGCTCGCGGGAGAGACCGGTGACCATCTCCTGCGCGCACGGGCAGGCGGTCATCCCCTGGGCCTGGACCCCGGTCAGCGTCCGCGTCCCCGCCTCGGAGGCGACCGCGGTGCCGAACAGCACGTAGATCTCCTGCGTGTCGATCTGGCTCTCCGGGGTGGCGACGATCTCCGGGTAGCGCGCCGTCAGCGAGACCTCGGCGCGCCGCCCGTGCTGGCGCTCGCGCACCTTCTCGGCGACGTGGGCGGCCAGCACCTCGGCCTTGAAGGCCTCGCCGAGCACCACCTCGTCGATCGCCTCGCCGACGATCTCCTCGAAGCGCGACATGTGGACCCCCGCCTGTTTCGGTTCGAGGTCGACGAAGCACTCCATCTCCGCGTAGAAGAGGTTCTCGCGATCGCCGTCGCGCACCCGGATCACCTTCTCGACCCCGGTCACGCCGACCCGGGAGAGGCTCACCTGGGTCGCCGGCAGGCCGGACTGGACATCGGGGACGGTGCGCAGGGTGCCGCTGGTTTCGTTCGCCATGACCAAAGCCTAGACACCGCCGTCCATCGATCACCTATGGAGTACGACCCTGCCTATAATTCGCTGCCTGCCGGAGCTTCGGGGCCGGCATCCGGGGGGGACCCGGGGGAGAGATAGTTTCAGGAGGCACCGATCATCGAACCGATGGAGACGGTGGAAGTCGTGGACCGCGAGGGAAGCGGCTCGAGCGCGCCCGAGATCGAGGAGCTGGCCGGGCTGATCGCGCTGGGACGCGAGCGCGGATACCTCACCTACGAGCAGATCTCCTCGACGCTCGAGGAGGTGGAGATCACCAAGGAGCAGGTCTCGCAGCTGCACGCGAACCTGGTCGAGCACGGGGTGGACGTGATCGGCGAGGACGGCGTCAGTGCCTGGAAGGAGCAGCGCGGCAGCGGCGACGCGGGCACGCCGAAGAAAGAGGAACTCGACCTGACGGTCGAACCGAGCCTCGACTCACTGCGGCTGTACCTGCGGTCGATCGGGCGGGTCGACCTGCTGACGGCGCAGCAGGAGGTCGAACTGGCGAAACGGATCGAGCGCGGCGACATGCTGGCGAAGCGGCAGATGGTGGAGGCGAACCTGCGCCTTGTCGTCTCGATCGCGAAAGGCTATCTGGGGCGCGGGCTCTCCTTCCTCGACCTGATCCAGGAGGGCAGCCTGGGACTGATCCGCGCGGTGGAGAAGTTCGACTACCGGCGCGGCTACAAGTTCTCGACCTACGCGACCTGGTGGATCCGCCAGGCGGTGACGCGGGCGATCGCCGACAAGGCGCGGACGATCCGCATCCCGGTCCACATGGTGGAGAAGCTGAACCGCGTCGCCCACGTCGAACGGCAGCTGGTGCAGCGGCTGGGGCGTGAGCCGGAGGCGACCGAGATCGCCGAGGAGCTGCGCTGGCCGGTCTCTGACGTGCGCGACATCCTGCGGGTGGCGCAGCTGCCGGTCTCGCTGGAGAAACCGGTGGGCGACGAGGACGAATCGGAGCTCGGCGACTTCGTCGCCGACGAGGCGGTCCTCGAGCCGTTCGAGGAAGCGAGCGAGCACCTGCAGAAGGAGGGCGTGCGGCGGGCGCTGGACGCGCTGCCGGAGCGCGAGCGCCAGGTGATCGAACTCCGCTATGGCCTCGGCGGGGCGGAGCCGCTGACGCTGGAGGAAGTCGGCCGCACCTTCGGGGTGACGCGCGAGCGCATCCGCCAGATCGAGAACAACACCTTGAAAAAGCTGAAGCGCCTCCCCGAGGCGCAGATGCTGAGAGACGCTTCCTGAGGCGACAAAGTGGTGCGGCGCTCGCCTAGGTGAGCGCCGCCACTTCCTGCGCGCAGCGCTCGCCGCTCGCCACCGCGCCGTCGAGGAAGCCCTGGGCGGCGAGCGCGGTGTGCTCGCCGCCGAAGAGGATGCGGCCTTCGGGGCGGCCGACGAAGCCCCAGTAGCGGGTGTACTGGCCCGGTTCGAAGGCGGCGTAGGAGCCGTGCGTCCAGGGGTCGGAGGCCCAGTGGTCGAGCCAGGCGCGGCCGTCGAAGCCGGCGGCGAGGCCGGGGACGGCGCGGCCGACCCGCGCCAGCGCCGTGCGGACGCGCCCGCGCGGCGCCGGGCCGTGCGGGCCGTGGCCACGCTGCGCCGCCCCGTAGCTGCCGCCGGAGAAGACGGTGAGCAGGCCGGGACGGCCGGGCTCGTCGATCGAGCTGCACCAGGTGTCGACGTGCTCGTCGTAGAATTCGCCGTCGAAGCGGTCGTAGTGGGAGAGGTGGCGGCGGAACTGGAGCAGCAGCTTCGCGTTGGTGCCCATCCCCAGCTCCTCGATGCAGCGGCGCTTGCGGGCGCCGAGCCCGGCGGCGTCGAGGTCGACCCGGCGCAGCGCGGTGAAGGGGAGGCAGAGGACGACGACGTCGGCGAGCGTCTCCCCGGGGACGCCGGCGAAGGAGAGGGCGAAGCCGGAGCCGCGCCGGCGCAGCGCGCTCAGCGGGCGGTCGAGCTGGAGCGTCCCGGGCGGCAGGCGTTCGGCGAGGCCCCAGGCGATCTGGTCGTTGCCGCCGTGGACGTGGAAGCGTTCGTCCGATTCGACCCCGAAGGAGCCGAACTGGATCAGCATCGCGATCGCCGAGAGTCGGCCGACGTCGAGTCCGTACTCCTCCGCCATGAACTGCTCGGTGGCGGCGCGCAGCAGCTTGTGGGAGCTGCCCGGGAGGGCCTGGTCGAGCCACTCGGCGGCGCTCATCTCGTCGAGCGCGCGGGCGGCGGGGGTCGCCCGATCCCAGGCGAAGGAGCGGATCCGGCGCGAGTCGGCCCGGGCGCGGGCGCCGATCAGGTGCTGCGCGCCGTAGACCTCGGCGAAGCGCCGGGCCTTGCCGCCGAGGACCAGGCGGGGATGGAGTCCCGGCGCCTTGCGCTGCGCCGCTTCGAGGTCGTCGAGGGTCAGCTCGAGCTCGCCGGCGAGGGCGCGGATCCGGTGCTGGACGGTGTCGATGAACTCGCCGCCGTGCTCGGCCGTCTGCGCGGCGGCGAACCCGCGCGCGGTCCAGCAACGGCCGCCGACCCGGCGCGGATGGGCCTCGAAGAGCGTGCAGGGGATGCCGCGCCGGTGCAGGCGATAGGCGCAGGTGAGGCCGGCGAGCCCGGCACCGACGATCGCGACCCGGGGCGGGGCGGAGGAGGCGCGCCGGGCGGGCGCGCGGCGCGGGTCGGTTCGCCGCGCCAGGGCGGCGGCGATCCCGGCCGGATCGAGCAGCGCCGCCGCCCCGAGCCCCGCCGCCCCGCCGAGCAGCCGCCGCCGCGTCAGCCCGCCCCTATTCGCCGCCGCCGACCCGCGCGTCGGCGCGGCGGTCAAATGATGTCGCTGGGCGAGGTGTCCTCGGCCGCCGCCGCCGATTCCCGCGTCGTGCCGACGTCGCCGTCTTCTTCGGCCTCGGGCGCCGGCGCGGAGCGGGCCGGCACCGCCTCGGCCTGCCGGTCGGGAGTCGCCCCGAGCGGCTCCAGCACCCAGACCGACGGGGTCCGCTCCATCCACTCGACGTATTCGTCGAAGCCGCCGTACTGCTCGTTGCAGGCGCGCCAGAGCTCTGCGCGCTCGGCGCCCGCGGCGACCCGGGCGGTGACCGGCAGCTTGCGGCGACCGACCTGCACCTCGGCCTCCGGCTTCGCCTTCAGGTTGTGGGACCAGGCGGGCAGCTTTTCGTTGCCGCCGTTCGTGTCGATCACGACCATCGCCTCGCCGCGCTCCAGGTAGAGGATCGGCGCCGTGCGCGGCTCGCCGCTCCTGCGGCCGGTGGTGGTGAGCAGCAGGATCGGCCCGCCGCCGACCTTGCTGCCGATCCGGCCGCCGCTCAGCCGGTAGGCGGGCACGTTCAGCTTGCCGAGCCGGCGCAGTCCCCGCGCGCCGATCGTGTTGGAGAACTTCGCCACGAAGCGATCGCTAAGCATCTCGCCGCAGTATCGCCGACGGGGTAGGCTGGCCGCAATGTCCGCGCCGCACCCCTTCCGCCGCGCCGCCGAGACCAAGGACCTCGACCTCCTGCGCGAGAACCTTGCCGAGGACGTCGTGCTCCACAGCCCGATCCTCTTCAAGGGCTTCGAGGGCCGCGAGATGACGATGGTGGTGCTCGCCAACGTGATCCAGGTCTTCGAAGACTTCCGCTATCTCGACGAGGTGCACGGCGACGGCACCGTGGTGCTCCGCTTCGCCGCGAAGGTCGCCGGCAAGTTCGAGATCGAGGGCATCGACTACCTCACGCTCGACGCCGGGGGGCGGGTCACCGAGCTCACCGTCTTCCTCCGCCCGCAGAAGGCGGTGCAGGCCTTCAACGAGCTGATGGTCGCCCGCCTGGGCGCCGCGCCGCCCGCCTGACGCGGCCTGTCTAGAATCCGCGATCCGTTCCCCGGGGGAGTGCCCGAGTGGTTAAAGGGGACTGGCTGTAAACCAGTTGGCTCTGCCTACAGAGGTTCGAATCCTCTCTCCCCCACTCAAGCCCAGACGGACGGGGGTTGATTGCCGCGCCCGGGCCGCGCATCCGGCAGGATGCGGGCATGGACGCGGAACGGAGTCTCGAGGGACGGGTCATCGCGATCGCCGGGGTCGGCGGCGGGCTGGGGCCGTCGGTGGCGGCGCGGCTCGGGGCCGGCGGGGCGATCGTCGCCGGGGCCAACCGGGGGCAGGAGGAGCTCGACGCGCTCGGCGAGGAGCTGGGGCTCGGCGAGCGCTGGGACGGCCGCGCGGTCGACCTCACCGACGAGGACGCGGTGGCCGCCTGGCGCGACGGGCTGGTCGAGCGGTTCGGCCGGGTCGACGGGCTGGTGCACCTGGTCGGCGGCTGGCGTGGCGGGCAGCCGCTGCACGAGGAGCCGCTCGCCGACTGGGACCTGCTGGAGGCGCTGCTGATCCGGACCGTGCAGCTGACCACGCGCGCCTTCCATGACCAGCTGGCGGCGAGCGAGCACGGCCGCTTCGTCCTCGTCTCGGCCAAGCAGGCCCAGCGGCCGAGCAACGGCAACGCCGCCTACGCGGCGGCGAAGGCGGCGGCCGAGGCGTGGACGCTCGCCTATGCGGACGGCTTCGGGCCGGGAGGGGCGACCGCCAACATCGTCGTCGTCGACGCGATCCTGACGCCGCGGATGCGCGCCGAGAACCCGGGCGAGGAGTTCCCGACCTTCACCCCGGCGGAGCACGTGGCCGACGCGATCGCCTGGCTCTGCGCGGACGGTGCGGCGGAGATGAACGGCACCCGCCTGAGCCTTACGATGCCCTGATGGCCGGCAAGAAGAAAGTCGCGGAGGCCGACGGCAAGATGACGATCGGCGAACTGGCCCGGCGCACCGGGATGACGGTCCGCAACATCCGCGCCCACCAGACCCGTGGCCTGCTGCCGCCGCCGGAAGTCCAGGGCCGGACGGGCTACTACACCGAGGAGCACGTGGCGCGGATCGAACTGACCCGCGAAATGCAGGCCGAGGGGCTGAACCTGGAGGCGATCCGCAGGGTGCTGGAGAGCACCGGGGGCTCGTCCAAGGAGATGGTCGACTTCGCCCGCGCCGTGCGCGCCCCGTTCGAGGACGAGACGCCGGAAATCTTCGGCCCCGGGGACTTCGCCGAGGCCTGGCAGGTGGAGAAGGTCGACGAGCGGCTGCTGCGACGGGCGGAGAAGCTCGGCGTGCTGCGGATCCTGCCGGACGGCGAGGTCGAGGTGATCAGCCCGCGGCTGCACCGCGCCGCCGCCCGGATGATCGAGTTCGGGATCAGCCCCGAGGCGGCGGTCGCCGTGGCGGCGAAGCTGCACGAGCATGCCGACGCCGTCGCCCGCGCCTACGTCGACCTCTTCACCGAGCAGGTCTGGGAGCCCTTCGACAAGGCGGGCAGGCCGGACGAGGACTGGCAGAAAGTGCTCGACGCCCTGGAGGCCCTGCGCCCCCTCGCCTCCGACGCCCTCCTCGCGATGTTCCAGATCACGATGAGCGAGGAGACCGAAAAGGCCGCCGAGCAGACGCTCCGCAACGCCGGCAAACCGCAGCGCCGCAGCCGCGGCCGCAGGCGGCGCTAGGCGGCCGGGTTCAGGGCTGGCCCGGCGCCCCGCGCTTCGCGCCCCGGCGCCGCCGGTGAGTTCGCACTTGTCACCGCATAGCGGTGACAAGTGCGAACT
>DATJUK010000166.1:0-54351 GCA_035502495.1 Solirubrobacterales bacterium | reverse complement strand
TTCGCACTTTTCACCGCTATGCGGTGAAAAGTGCGAACTCACCGGGGGTGGGGGTGCCCGGCGGGCGGCGGCTGGGGGCGCGGCGCCCAGCGTCCGGCTCGCCGAGCGGCTAGCTTCCCGGCGGTGCCGGAGGGCTGGGTCAACGTCTTCGATGTGCAGCGGGATGCCGAGCGCAAGCTCGATCCCGGGCCGCTCGGCTATTTCTCCGGCGGCGCCGGCGACGAACTCACCGTGCGCGAGAACGTCGAGGCCTGGCGCGACTGGCGGCTGCGGCCGCGGCAGCTGACCGGGGTCGAGGCGGTCTCGACCGAGGTCGAGGTCCTCGGCACCCCGGCAAGCGCCCCGATCTTCGTCGCCCCGGTCGCCTACCAGCGCATGCTGCACCCGGAGGGCGAGACGGCGACCGCCCGCGCCGCCGCCGCGGCGGGCACGGTGATGTGCCTCTCCACCCTCGCCACCGCGACCCCGACCGAGGTCGCCGCCGCCGCGCCCGGCGGCCGGCGCTGGTTCCAGCTCTACCCCTTCCGCGACGCCGGGGTGAGCCGGGCGCTGATGGCGGAGGCGATCGAGGCGGGCTTCGAGGCCGTGGTCCTCACCGTCGACGCGCCGCCCGGCGGCCGGCGCGAGCAGGACATCCGCACCGGCTACGCGATCCCGCCCGAGGTCGAGATCCCCGGCGTCGCCGCGGCGCTCGGACCCGGGCAGCGCTTCAGCGTGACCCGGACCTTCGAGCTGATGACCGGCGCGCTGACCTGGGACGACCTCGGCGCGATCGCCGCCGACGCCGGCGTGCCGCTGCTGGTCAAGGGCCTGCTGACCGCCGAGGACGCCGACCTCGCCGTCGCCCACGGAGCCGCCGGGGTCGTCGTCTCCAACCACGGCGGCCGCCAGCTCGACCGCGCGGTCACCACCGCCGAGGCGCTGCCCGAGATCGCCGCAGCGGTCGCCGGCCGCGCCGCCGTCATCGTCGACGGGGGCATCCGCCGCGGCGTCGACGTGGCGATCGCGCTGGCGCTCGGCGCCGACGCCGTCCTGGTCGGGCGACCGGCCATCTGGGGGCTCGCCGCGGCCGGCGCCGAGGGCGCCGAGTGGGTCCTGCGGACGCTCACCGAGGAACTCGAGCTGGCGCTCGCCCTGCTCGGCGTCCAGGCCCCCCGTGACCTCTCGCGCGACCACCTGCGGAGAGCGCCTACGACGCGCGTATATTCGGGTTGAAGAGTGTCCATTCCCTCTATTTCCTAGATGGCCCAGCGAATTCCAAGAGACGAGTCGCTGAGTCGCGTCCACGGCGTCGGGGCCCTGTTCTCCGCCGCCTACGGCAACGTCGGCTCGTCGATCTACTACGCCCTCGGCGTCACCGCCGCGTTCGCGCTCGGGCTCACCCCGATCGCCTTCGTCATCTCCGGGCTGATCTTCGCCGCCACCGCCGCCACCTACGCCGAGGCGACCGTGATGTACCCGGAAGCGGGCGGCTCCTCCAGCTTCGCCCGCCACGCCTTCAACGAGTTCGTCAGCTTCGTCGCGGCCTGGGGGCAGATGCTCAACTACACGATCACGGTCGCGATCTCCTCGTTCTTCGTGCCCCACTACCTGGCCGTCTTCTGGCCCGCGCTCGGGCACAGCCCAGGCGACGTGATCGGCGGCGCGGTGCTGGTCGTCGGCCTCGCGCTGCTGAACATCCGCGGCACCGAAGAGTCCTCGAAACTGAACCTGATCCTGGCGGTCGCCGACATCGCCACCCAGATCGTCCTGGTCGGGATCGGCATCGTCCTCGTCCTCAGCCCGCACGTCCTGATCGACAACATCCACCTCGGCGTCGCCCCGACCTGGAGCAAGTTCGCGCTCGGGATCGCGGTGGGGATGATCGCCTACACCGGGATCGAGACGATCTCCAACATGTCCGAGGAGGCCAGGGACGCCGCCCGCACGATCCCCCGCAGCGTCGGCCTCGTGGTCGCCGCGGTGCTCGGCCTCTACCTGCTGATCCCGATCGTCGCGCTGTCGGCGATGCCGGTGGTCCACACCGCCGCCGGGTACCACACCGAACTCGGCTCCCGCTACGCCGACGACCCGATCCTCGGCATCGTCGAGAACCTCGGCCTCTCCACCGGCCCCACCGAAGTGCTGCGCTACTACGTCGGCGTGCTGGCGGCGGTGATCCTGCTGATCGCCACCAACGCGGGCCTGATCGGCGTCTCCCGGCTCACCTACTCGATGGGCCAGCACCGGCAGCTGCCCGAGGGCCTGCGCCAGGTCCACCCGAAGTACCGCACCCCCTACATCGCGATCATCATCTTCGCCGGCGTCGCGATCATCACCATGCTGCCGGGCCAGACCAACTTCCTGGCGACGATGTACTCCTTCGGCGCGATGCTCTCCTTCACGATCGCCCACGTCGCGGTGATCAAACTGCGCAAGGCCGAACCGGACGCGGAGCGCACCTGGAAGCCGCCGCTGAATGTCCACGCCTTCGGCTTCGACGTCCCGATGACCGCGGTGCTCGGCGGCCTCGGCACCTTCGCCGCCTGGATCGTGGTGATGGCGCTGAACCCCTCGACCCTCTTCGTCGGCACCGGCTGGATGGTGCTCGGCATCGTCGTCTACGTCCTCTACCGTCGCAACCAGGGGCTGCCGCTGACCCGCACCGTGAAGGTGGTGCTGCCGGAGCCGCTCGGGGTCGAGGAGGTCGAGTACCGCTCGGTCCTGGTCGGCTTCGAGGACGACGAAGCGTTCTCGCCGGAGATGGTCGCCACGGCGGTCAAACTCGCCTCCAAACGGCGGCGCGGCATCCACGTCCACTCGATGATGACCGTGCCCACGAACCTGCCGCTCGACGCCGAGCTGCCCGAGGCCGAAGCCGAGGCCCAGCGCCGGGTCGAGGAGGCGAAGCTGATCGGCGGCGCGCGGGTGACCGGCCACGTCGCCCGGGTGCGGCCGGGGCAGGCGGGCTACTCGGTGGCCGAGGAGGCGGCCGCGATCGAGGCGGCGGCGATCGTCGTCGGCCTGCGCTACCGCAATGGCGTGCCGCAGTACGACAAGACCCTGCAGACGGTGCTCGGCGAGCGACCCTGCCGGGTGATCGTCGTCTCCGACCCGCGCGAGTCGCAGGCGCCGGTGGTCCCCGGCGCCGCCCTCGTCGAGGCGACCCCGTGAACCGCGACCGCGCCTACCACGGGGCGATCCGCGGCTTCTCCCTGGCCTTCGTCGTGCTCGGCCTGCTGCTCCTCGTCGTCACCCTGGCCAACGGCGGCGGCCCGGCCTCGATCGGCTTCCTGATGGGGATCCTCTTCTGCGTGGTCGGCGTCGGGCGCTACTGGATCGCGGGCAAGCAGAGCCGATGAAGGTCCCGCACGCCGCCCGCAAGGGCAAACTGCGCCGCGGCCTGGGGGTTCCCTGGCTCTTCGCCGCCGCCTACTCGGCGGTCGGCTTCTCGATCTACTTCGCCCTCGGCGTGGTCGCCGAGCGCGGCCTCGGCCTGACGCCGCTGATCTTCCTCGTCGCCGGCCTGCTGTTCGGGCTGACCACGCTCTCCTACGTCGAGGGCTCGGCGATGTTCCGCGAGCGCGGCGGCTCCTCCGCCTTCGCCCGCCACGCCTTCAACGAGCTGGTCGCCTTCATCGCCGGCTGGGCGATCCTGCTCGACTACCTGATCGTGATCGCCCTGGCGGCGATCTCGCTGCCCCACTACCTGGTGCCGATCTGGGGCGGCTTCGACGACAAGGGCTCGGAACTGCTCTTCGCCGCCGCGGTGATCGCGGGAGCCTGCCTGCTGAACATCATGAACGTGACCGGGCGGGGGCGGCAGCGCTCGCTCGCCTTCATCGCCCTCGCCGACCTGGCGCTGCAGCTGGCGGTGATCGTGGTCGGGGTGATCGTGGTCATGCACCCGGACCGGCTCACCGACCAGATCCACCTCTTCAGCAGCCCGAGCCTGCGCGACATCATCTACGCGGCGGTGATCGCGATGCTGGCCTACGCCGGGATCGAGGCGGCCTCCGACCTGGCGCCCGACATCTCGGTCAGCCGCCGTGACCTGAAGCGGATCGCCTCGCTGGGGGCGGTCGCGGTGCCATTGGTCTACGCCGGGATGGCGGCGATCGCGCTGATGGCGGTGCCGGTGATCGCCACCCCGAACGGGCCCGAAACCGCCCTCGGCAGCACCTACATCCAGGACCCGGTGCTGGGCGTCGTCTCCGCCTTCCACCCGCACTGGCTCGCCGAGATCATGCGCTGGGTGGTCGCCCTGGTCGCGGCGCCGGTCCTCTTCTGGGCGGCGACCACCTCGATGCTCGGCGTCTCCCGCCACACCTACACGCTGGCGATCAACCGCCAGATACCCAGTTGGCTGGGCAAACTGGAGAAGCGGCGGGCGACGCCCTACGTGGCGATCACGATCTGCGGCCTGATCGCCTTTGGCCTCGTCGCCGCGACCCAGAACATCAAGGTGCTGGCCGGCCTCTACGCCTTCGGGGCGACGCTGGCGATCACGATCGCCCACCTCTCGATCATCCGCCTGCGGATCACGATGCCGGACAAGCTGCGCCCCTTCCGCATCCCCTGGGGGATGGCCTGGGGGCCGGCCACCCTGCCGGTCCCGGCGATCGTCGCCGCGCTCGCCAGCGGCCTCGCCTTCCTCAGCGTGCTCGCCTTCCACTCGACCGCCCGCTGGGTGGGGATCGGCTGGATGGCGTTCGGGCTCACCTTCTACGTCGTCTACCGCAAGGTCTTCGAGGGGACCTCGCTGACCAAGCGGGTCCAGGTCGGCGAGGCGGCGCTGACCAAGCAGATCCCCACGGTCGAGTTCGCCAACCTGCTGGTCCCGGTCTTCGGCACCAAGCTCGACGACGACATCGTCGCCACGGCCGGGCGCCTCGCCGCGGCCGAGCAGGAGGAGGGCGGGGGCGACGGCGAGTCCCACCTGGAGCTCGTCTACGTGATCGAGGTGCCGCTGAGCCTGCCGCTCGACGCCGAGCTGCCGCCGGAGCGCGAGGCGCAGGCGCGCCGGGCGCTCGACCGGGCGCGCGAGGTGGGCGAGGAGTACGAGGACGTCGAGGTCTCGACCGAGGTGATCCGGGCGCGGAAAACCGGCGCCGGGATCATCGAGGCGGCCCGCCGCGCCAACTCGGAAGCGATAGTGATCGGAGCCGAGCCGCCGACCAAGATCCGCGGCGGCGGGCGCTTCGGCGGCATCGGCGCGGCGAAGCCCGCCGAGATCGGCGCCGCCACCGAGTACGTATTGAAAAAAGCACCATGTCGGGTGCTGCTGACGGCGCCGCCGGAGCTGGAGCCGGACGCCGTCGTCGCGCCCGGCGCGGACCCGGTGGCCGACCTGATCGGGGACCCTGACGATTAGGCGCGCGGCCGCCTCCCGGTGCCCCCGGCCAGGACACTAGTATCCGCCGCATGTTCATCCTGATCGTCGGTTGTGGGCGCGTCGGCAGCTCGGTCGCGCGGGCGATGCTCCGCGAGGGCCACACCGTCTCCGCGCTCGACGAGGACCCCGAGTCCCACGCCCGCCTCGAGGTGGGCCTGGAGAAGAGCTGGGAGGACCTCGGCGGCCAGTTCACGGTCGGCGCCGGGCTCGAGACCGAGGCTCTGGAGGCCGCCGGGATCGACGGCGCGGACGTCTTCATCGCCTCCACCGACGGCGACAACACGAACATCATCATCGCCCAGATCGCCAAGCGCCGTTACGGCGTGCCGACCGTGATCGCCCGCGTGCTCGACCCGCTGCGGGCCGAGTGGTACGCCCGCCAGGGCCTGCAGACGGTCTGCCCGACGCGGGTCGCGATCGACATGCTGGAGACCGCGGTGCGCGACTCGACCGGGCGCCAGGCGGAGTAGGGGGAACGCGTGTACATCATCGTCGTCGGCGCGGGGAAGGTGGGCTGGAACCTGGCCCGCGAGCTGCTCGAGAAGGACCACGAGGTGACGCTGATCGAGTCTGACCGGCGCCGCTACCTGACCGTCGAGCAGGAGCTCGAGCACAACGTCTCCTACGGCGACGCCTCCGAGCTCTGGGTGCTGGAGCGGGCCGGGGTGCAGCGCGCCGACATGGTGATCGCGGTGACCGGCGACGACGAGGACAACATGCTGATCTGCCAGGTCGCACGGGAGAAGTACCTGGTCGACCAGATCATCGCCCGGGTCAACAACCCGCGCAACCGCCAGCACTTCGACCTGCTCGGGATCAAGCCCTCGGTCTCGGCCACCGACCTGATCCTGCGCCTGCTCGAGCACGAGGTGCCCGAGTACGGCCTGGTCCACCTGCTCGACCTGCAGGAGGAGCAGCTGGAGATCATCGAGATGCTGCTCGGCAAGGACTCCGGCGTGACCGGGCGGCGGGTCGGCGACCTGCACATGCCCGAGGGGTCGCTGCTGATCTCGGTGCTGCGGGCGGGCAAGGGCTTCGTCCCCACCGCCGACACCGTGCTCGAGGAGGGCGACGAGGTCCTGGCCGTGCTCGACCCGGGCAAGGAGGACGACCTGAAGATGTTGTTCGGACCGGCGGGCGACGGTGGCATCGCCAGTGGCTGATCGCGAGGTCGACTTCCTCCTCGTCGGCGGCGGGCTGGCGGGCGCGAGCTGCGCGGCGGAGCTGCGCAAGCGCGGCGCGGAGGGGTCGATCCTGCTGGTCGGACGGGAGCCGGAACCGCCCTACGAACGGCCGCCGCTCTCGAAGGAGTACCTGCGCGGCGAGGCCGGGCGGGCCGAGGCCTACGTCAACGAGCCCTCCTGGTACGAGGAGAACGGGGTCGAGCTCCTGACCGGCAGGAACGTGATGTCGATCGACGCCGAGGCGAAGACGGCGAAGGTCCAGGGCGGCGAGGAGGTCGCCTTCGGCCAGGCGCTCCTGGCGACCGGCGCCAACGTGAACATCCTGCGGCTCGAGGGCGCCGAGAACGAGGGCATCCACTACCTGCGCGCCTACGGCAACGCCGACGCGATCCGCGAGGACGCCAAGGCGGCGGGCCGCGTGGTGCTGGTCGGCGGCTCCTATATCGCCGCCGAGGTGGCCGCCTCGCTGGCCCAGGACGACGTCGCCTGCACGATGGTCGCGGTCGAGGAGGTGGCGCTCTCGCGCACCTTCGGCGACGAGGCCGGGCGCTTCTTCCAGGCGGGGCTGGAAGGGCACGGGGTGACCTTCGTCGGCGGCGAGTCGGTGAGCGCCTTCGAGGGCGACGGCCGGGTGAGCTCGGTGCTGACCGAGAGCGGACGGAGCTTCGAGTGCGACCTGGTGGTGGTCGGCGCCGGGGTGAAACCGGACGTGATGCTCGCCCAGCGGGCCGGGCTCGAGGTCGACGACGGGATCGTCTGCGACTCGAAGCTGCGGAGCTCGGTGGCGGGGATCTACGCGGCGGGCGACGTCTGCTCCTACGACAGCGTCGTGCACGGGCGGCGGATCCGGGTCGAGCACTGGGACGTGGCGATGCAGCAGGGCATGCACGCGGCGAAGAACATGCTCGGGGCCGACGAGGACTATGAGGTGGTGCCGTACTTCTTCAGCGACCTCGCCGACTGGGCGAGCCTCGAGTACGTCGGTCCGGCGGCCGAGTGGGACCGGGAGGTCTGGCGCGGCTCGCGCGAGCAGGGCGAGTTCAGCGTCTGGTACCTGCGCGGCGGCAAGGTGGCCGGCTGCCTCAGCGTGGGCCGCTCCGAAGACCTCGCCGAGGCGCGCCGGCTGCTCGCCGAGGGCGTCGACGTGGGCGGCTCGATCGATGCGATCGGCGACGCGGACGCCGACCTCTCGGCCCTCTAGTTATCCTCCCTGGTCGCATTGCGCCCTGGTGTAATGGCAGCACGCCTCGCTCTGGACGAGGTAGTCGGGGTTCGAGTCCCTGGGGCGCAGTAGTCCGGCACCGCTGCTAGCGTCGTTTCCCTCATGCGGCTGAAGTTCCTCGTCCTTGCCTTGCCGGCGCTGGTTCTGGTCGCCCTGCTCGCGAGCGGGTGCGGCGGTGGCGGCAGCTCCAGCACGACCACGGCGAAGAAGCCGAAGGTCGAAGAAAAGCCGCAGCTCAGCAGGGCCGACTTCATCACCCAGGGCGACGGCATCTGCGGCGAGGTGAACACCGCGATCGGCTCGGTCGGCCAGTCGGCGGCCGGATCGAGCAGTCAGACCACGCAGACCGCGAACCTCTACATCGGCATGGTGGAAGGCTTGCAGCGCCTCGGCAGGCCCACTCCTGCCACCGGCTACTCCGACTTCATGGGCGCCGCCGAAAAACTGGCGATGGTCGAGGGGGAAGTGAAAAAAGCCGCCGAAGCCGAAGAAGGCGAAGCGCTCGAAACCGCCTCCCAGGAAGCCGTCCCGGCGGTCGAAAACTTCCAGTCCGAGGCGGCGGTCTACGGCTTCGAAGACTGCTCCGAAGGTCCCCACGCCCCGGAAGCGGCGCCGGAATCGAAGAACGGCGAAGAAGAAGTGGCGCCGGAAGAATCGGGCGGCGTCGAAGTCGCTCCCGAAGAAGTGGCCCCGGAAGAAGAATTCGTGCCCGAAGAAGAAGTCGCTCCGGAAGAAGAAGCGGCCCCGGAAACGGGCGGAGCGGGCGGCGGCATCGAAGAAGTGCCACGCGAAGAATCGGAATCCGAATCCGGCGGCATCGGCCCGGGCTGATCCGCGGATCCGGGCCGGCGCCGACCTGCCGGATCCAGGCCGGCGCCCGCCCGTGGGATCCAGCCTGGCGCTCCGCCCCCGGGGTCCCGGCCGGCGCCCGCTCCCGGGGTCCCGGCCAGCGCCCGCTCCCGGGATCCGAGCCGGCGCCCGCCGGTGGGGTCCGGGCTGGCGGCCACCCCGGGATCCGGGCCGGCGCCCGTCCGTAGGGTCCCGGCTGGCGCTGGCCCGCAGGATCGAGGCTGGCGCCGGACCGCAGGGTCCGGGCCGGGGGAAGCCGGCGCCCGAAGCCCAAAGGGACCCGCCCTCTCGGCGGCGGCCCGGGCAGGCTGAGGCCGCCGCCGAGAGGGCGCGTCTGCGGGGAGAGGTGCGAGGGACGCCGGGAAGGCGGCACAGGGATGACGCGTTTGCGCGCGGGAGGAGTGCGAAAGCCCCGCGTCATCCCCGACCTGCGGGCCCGTCCCCGATCTCCGGGCCCAGTTCCGCTCTCCGGGCCCGTCCCCGGTTCTCCGGGCCCGTCCCCGGCCGATCCGAGCCGGAATCCGCGCTCTCGACTTTTTGGCCCCTATAGGGGCCAAAAAGTCGAGAGCGCGTCGGGACCTCGGGCGTGTTGGTGGAGAAGCTCGCGGTTTTCGGGGGCTCCCGGTGGAACGGGAGCGTCTCGGGCGTCCGCTCGGGCCGCCGGCTCGCCCGCCGCCCGCCATCCAGCCGCCCGCCGCCCGCCATCCAGCCGCCAGCCCGCCATCTCGGCCGCCGGCCGGCGGCGGGCGTGAGTCCTACGCCACTGCGTTCTCTTCCCAGGCCCCGTACAGCTTCGCGTAGACGCCGTTCGCTGCGATCAGCTCTTCGTGGGTGCCTTGCTCGGCGATCTTGCCGTGTTCGAGGACGACGATCTTGCCGGCGCGCCGGATCGTGCTCAGGCGGTGGGCGATCACGATCGCGGTGCGGCCGTGGAGGAGGCGCTCGAGGCCTTTCTCGATCGTCTTCTCGGTCCGCACGTCGACGTTCGAGGTCGCCTCGTCGAGGATCAGGATCCGCGGCTCGGCGAGGAGCGCCCGGGCAAAGGCGACGAGCTGGCGCTGGCCGGCCGAGAGGGTGACGCCGCGCTCGCCGACCTGGGTCTCGATCCCGTCCGGCAGGCCCGCGACGAACTCGGTCGCGCCGACCGTGGCGATCGCCTCCTCGATCTCCTCGAGACTCGCCTCGGGCCGCCCGAAGGCGACGTTTTCCCGCACGCTGCCGCTGAACAGGAAGCCCTCCTGGGGCACGATGCCGAGCTGGCGGCGCAGCGCGCGCTGCCGCACTCCCCGCAGGTCGTGGCCGTCGACCAGCACGTGCCCTTTCTGCGGGTCGTAGAAGCGCGCCACCAGCTTGGCGAAGGTCGACTTGCCCGCCCCGGTCGCCCCGACCAGCGCCAGCGTCTGCCCCGGCGGCACGTGCAGGTCGACGCCTGCCAGCACCCAGGAGTCCTCGCGCACCTTCTCCGGATCCTTCTCCTCAGAGTAGGAGAACCAGACGTCGTCGAGCTCGATCTCGCCGCGGATCGTCCCCGGGTCGATCGCCCCCGGCGCGTCGACCATGTCGGGCTCGGTGTCGAGCAGGTCGAAGATCTTGTCCAGCGCCGCCATCCCCTGCTGGTAGGTCGTGTAGAGCTGGCTCAGTTCCTGGATCGGTTCGAAGAAGGTGGCCAGGTAGCCGACGAAGGAGACGACGATGCCGATTTCGATCGCCCCCTCGATCGCCTGCGAGCCACCGTAGAGGAGGATCACCGAGGTCCCGATCGCGGCCAGCAGTTCGACCGCCGGGAAGTAGGAGGCGTTGAGGTAGACCGTCTTCATGTTGATCTGGCGGTTGGCCTCGTTCAGCTCGGTCATCTCGTCGACGTGGCGCGGCTCCTGGCCGAAGCTGCGCACCACCCGCACGCCGCTGAGGCTCTCCTGCAGGTAGGCGGTGACGGCGGCGATGCGCTCGCGCGTCGCCCGGTAGGCGCCCGCCGAGACGATCCGGAAGACGAGGCTGGCGATCGCCAGCAGCGGGAAGGTGAGGAAGGTGATCAGCGCCAGCTTCACGTCGAGCAGGAGCAGGATCACGACCACCCCGACCAGGGTCAGGGTGGAGGAGAAGATCGTCACCACCCCGTCGGTGACCAGCTGCTGCAGCGCTTCGACGTCGTTGGTCATCCGCGAGATCAAGACGCCCGGGTTGTTGCGGGTGAAGAAGCCGATCGACATCGCCTGGATGTGGGTGAAGATGCGCTCGCGCAGGTCCTGCAGGGCGCGGGTGCCGACCCAGCCGACCAGGTAGGTCTCGGCGTAGGTGGCGAGCGCATAGGCGATCGCGACGACGACGAAGGCGGCGACGATCCAGTCGAGCGCGGCCAGGTCGCCGGTCTTGATCCCGGCGTCGATCGCCCGCCCGGCGAGGAACGGCGGCGCCAGCCCGGCGCCGGTCTCGATCAGGAGGAAGAGGAACATCAGCGCCATCCGCCCGCGGTAGGGGCGCAGCAGGCCGATCATCCAGCGCACCTTGCGCCCGCGCTGGTCCTGCCCCCGGACCAGGCGCCAGAGCGCGGCGAAGAGAAGCGCGGTGTTGTGGAGCGGGCTCTGGACGGACGCCTCGGCGGCGCTCTCGGCGCGCTCCTCCCGCGCCGCGGCCGCGGCGCTCCGGCGGCGCGCCTCCTCGTCGCGGCGCTCCTCCTGGTTGCGCGTCGGGCTCACAGCCGCGCCATCTCCTCGCGGTCCTCGAGGTCGCGCTGCAAGAAGACCGAGTCGGCCAGCCCGTGGTCGGCGATCTCGCGGTAGAAGCCGCAGCCCTCCATCAGCTCCGCGTGGGTGCCGCGGTCGACGACCTCGCCGTGGTCGAGCACGATGATTTCGTCGGCGAGCGAGACGGTGGAGAGCCGGTGGGCGATGATGAACGTCGTCCGCCCGGCCATCGCCTCGCGCAGCCCCGCCTTGATCGACGCCTCGGTGGTCGCGTCGACCGAGGAGGTGGCGTCGTCGAGGATCAGGATCCGCGGGTCGGCGAGCAGGGCGCGGGCGATCGCCACCCGCTGGCGCTGGCCTCCCGACAGGGTCAGGCCGCGCTCGCCGACGCGCGTGTCGTAGCCGTCGGGCAGTTCCCGGATGAAGGCGTCGGCCTGGGCGAGGCGGGCGGCCGCTTCGACCTCCTCGCCGGTGGCGCTCCCGCGCGCGTAGGCGATGTTGTCGGCGACGCTCGCCGTGAAGAGGAAGCTGTCGTCGGCGACGAAGGCGATCTCCGCGCGCAGCTTCTCCAGGTCGACGTCGCGGACGTCGACCCCGTCGACCGCGACGCTGCCCGCGCTCGGGTCGTACAGCCGCGCGATCAGCGCGACCAGGCTGGTCTTGCCGGAGCCCGACGGCCCGACCAGCGCCACCGTCTTCCCGGCGTCCACGGTCAGCGAGACGCCGTGCAGCGCCGGCACCGACTCGCCTTCGCCGCCGGCCACCGGCGCGTAGCGCAGGGTCACGTCGCGCAGCTCCACCCGGCCGCCGCCGGCGGGCAGCGCGACCGGGTCGGCCGGGCTCTGGATCGTCGGTTCGCGGTCGATGATCTCGAACATCCGGTTGCCCGAGGCGACCGCCCGCTGGGCCATCCCCATCGCCACGCCGAGCATCCGCAGCGGCCCCGCCAGCATCACCAGATAGGTGTAGAAGGCGGTGAAGTTGCCGAGGCTGAGGTCCCCTTCGATCACCATCCGACCGCCGATCAGCAGCACCAGGGCGATGCCGATCTGCGGCAGCAAGCCGATCAGCGGACTGAAGAAAGCCTGCAGGCGGGTCGAGTAGATCGACTGGTCGAAGACCCGCTTGACCGCCCGCTGGAAGCGGTGGAGCTGGAATTCCTCCCGCGCGAAGGCCTTGACGATGCGGATCCCGGAGACGTTCTCCTCCGCCTCGGCGGTCAGTTCGGCGACCCGCTGGGCGACCTCCTGGACGGCCGGCCGCGAGACCCGGTTGTAGCGCGAGGCGATCCAGACCACGAACGGCGCCGGGATCAGCGCCAGCGCCGCCAGCAGCGGGTTGATCACGAACATCACGGTCGAGGCGAGCACGATCGTCAGCAGGTTCTGGGTGATGAAGATGAGCCCGTAGCCGAGGAAGAAGCGGATCGCCTGCAGGTCGACGGTCGCCCGCGACATCAGCTGGCCGGTCTGCTGGCTGTCGAAGAAGCCGAGCTCGAGCTTCTGCAGGTGCGAGTAGAAGAGCTGGCGCAGGTCGAATTCCACCGCCAGCGAGACCTTCCCGGCGACCAGGCGGCGGACCACGGTGAGGCCCATGCGCAGGATCGCGGCGCCGAGGATCGCCAGCGCCAGGGGGAGGAGGTCGGCCTTGGTTTCGTCCTCGATCGCGTTCACGGCGCGACCGACCAGCCAGGGGATCAGCACCGTCATCCCCATCGCCGCCCAGGCGAAGGCCAACGATCCCCACAGTTGGGGCCTGTACGGACGGAGGAACCCCATCAGCCGACGGTAAGTGCGCATCCCTACCGACTATACAAAGTGAAGTATTGGGCTATTCCAGCTTTTCGGCGGCCTTCGCGCTGGAGACCTTGCCCGGTTCGCACTTTTTCTGGTGGTGCCCTGGTTTCTGCAGGATCTGGAAGTTGGTGACGTCGTGGTAGGGCGTCGTGGCGCCGTTGTTCTGCGCCAGGGTGACGGTGAGCCGGTAGAAGCCGGGCGGCAGCTTGTCGTAGAAGATCTCCGGCCGGGTGGCGGGGGAGTAGCTGCCCGCGGTGCCGATCCGCTCGGCGAGGATTCCGTTGGGCCCCGAATGTTCCGGATAGTCCATCGAGGCGCCCTTCAGCCGTTCGGTCCCCAGCGGGCTTTCGATCGCCCGCCGCAGCTTTGCCGGGTCGACGCAGTTGGGCACGCGGTTGAGGCTGAAGCGGATGCTGCCCTCGCCGAGTTCCGGTTCGGAGCCGAACTTCCGCGGCGCCAGTTCGAAGTTTTCGAGGTCGACCTTGACCACCACGGCGTGGTTGGGCTGCACCTCGCCGTTGCGGGGGGAGACGATCGAGACGACCGGTTCCCCGGGGGACGCTTCGACTGCCGCGTTGGCGTGTTCGGTGTCTTTACCACCCCCGAATACGATCGCCGCCGCGACCGCCGCGCCGGTCAGCACGAGAGCCGCAAACGTTGCCTTCCTCAGCCGCATGCGACGGGAACATTACGCGTAAGACCAGAGACAGCATCGCCCTCACGGTGGCCTTGGCCCTGGGCCTGGCGGCGCTCTGGGCGCTGTCGGCGGGCGCGGCGCTCGCCGCCCGGCCGCCGGACCCGGCCTCCCAGGTCGACGTCTTCGCCGGCACCCGGCCGGGGCCGCGGACCTTCGGCGGCGGCCACAACTACCCCGGCGCGGCGCTGCCGTTCGGGATGGTCCAGTGGAGTCCCGACACCACCCCGGCGGCGCCCAACTCGGGCCGCTACGACCACCGCGACAACCACGTCTACGGCTTTAGCCTCACCCACCTGAGCGGCGCCGGCTGCGATCTGTACGGCGACTTCCCGTTCATCCCGACCACCGAACCGCTGACCTCCTCGCCGACGCCGAACCCGGGGCCGGGGCTGGCCGGACGGTTCCAGCCCGGCTTCGCCCACGGCACCGAGAGCGGCTCGCCCGGCTACTACGCGGTCCGCCTGCGACCGAAGCGCGGCGGGCGGATCGGGGTGGCGCTGACCGCGACCACGCGGACCGGCTTCGGCCGCTTCACCTTCCCGGCCAACCCCCACGCGAGCATCCTGATCAACGCCGGGGGGAGCGCCCAACCCGACGACGAAGCCGCGGTCGGGGTCGACGCGGCGGCCCGCGAAATCACCGGCAGCGCCTCGAGCGGGCTCTTCTGCGGCCAGCGCCCCCGCTACAAGATCTACTTCGCCGCCCGCTTCGGACGGGCGTTCGCCGCCTCCGGCACCTGGACCGAAGGCCGGCTCGAACCGGGCAGCGTCGTCGCCGCCGACGCCCAGGGGCCGCCCGGCGACCCGAAGGTGACCGCGCGGGCGGGCGCTTATGCGACCTTCGACACCCGCCAGGACCGCACGGTGACGGTGCGGGTCGGGATCTCCTTCGTCAGCGTCGCCGGCGCCCAGGCGGCGCTCGCCGCCGAAAGCGAAGGCCGCGGCTTCGGCGCGATCCGCTCGGCGGCGCGCGAGCGCTGGAACCAGGCGCTCGGCAAGGTCACGGTAGGCGGCGGCAGCGCGCGGCAGACCCGCACCTTCTACACGGCGCTCTACCACGCGCTCCTCGCCCCACGCACCTTCGACGACGTCGGCGGCGACTACGTCGGCATGGACGGCGCCGTCCACCAGGCCCGCGGCCGCACCCAGTACGCCGACTTCTCCGGCTGGGACGTGTACCGCACCGAGATCCCGCTGCTGGCGCTGATCGAGCCGCGCCGCGCCTCCGACATGGTCCAGTCGCTGGTCGCCGACGCCGAACAGTCCGGCTGCCTGCCGCGCTGGCCCTACGCCAACGGCCAGAGCATGACCATGGTCGGCGACTCGGCCGACCCGATCATCGCCGGTGCCGCCGCCTTCGGCGCCACCCACTTCGACCGCGCGGCGGCGCTGGCGGCGATGCTGCGCGGGGCCACCGCGCCCTGCCAGAGCGCCAACGGGGAATACGTCGAGCGGCAGGGCCTCGCCTCCTACCTGGAGCTCGGCTGGGTCCCCTTCGACGAAGACGTGAAGGAGCGCAACGCCAACTCGATCTACGGCAGCCCTGACGCGGTCTGGGGTTCGGCGTCGACGACGCTGGAGTACGCGATCGACGACTTCGCGATCGCCCAGTTCGCGGCGCGGAGCGCGGCGGACGGCGGGGCGGGGGCGCTGGGGAGCCCGTCGGTGGAATCGACCGCCCTCTACCGCCAGTTCATCCTCCGCGCCGCCAACTGGCGGAACCTCTGGAACCACGCCGGCGGCACGATCCAGCCGCGCTACGCCGCGGGCGCCTTCCCCAAGCCGTACGACGACCTCGGCGGCAGCGGCTTCGTCGAGGGCGACGCCGCCCAGTACACCTGGATGATCCCCCAGGATCCGGCCGGGCTCTTCCGGCGCATGGGCGGGCCGACCAAGGCCGCCGCCCGCCTCGACCGCTTCCTCCGCGCGCTGAACGCGGGCCCGGGGGGGACCCATACCGACCACGCGCTGCTCGGCGACGAGCCGACGCTCGAGACCCCGTGGCTCTACGACTGGTTGCGCCGGCCGTGGAAGACCCAGGCGGCGGTCCGCCGCGGCCTGCGGCTCTACAGCCCGACCCCCGAAGGCTATCCCGGCAACGACGACCTCGGGACGCTGTCGGCCTGGTACGTCTTCGGCGCGCTGGGGATGTACCCGGCGCAGCCGGGGACCGGCACGCTGGCGCTGTCGACGCCGCGGTTTCCGCGCGCCGAAGTGCGCCTCGCCGACGGCAAGAAGCTGACGATCCTCGCTCCGGGCGGGAAGCCCTACGTCGCCGCGCTCGAGCTGAACGGCCGCCCGCACGAACGCGCCTGGGCGAGCTATTGCGAAATCGCGGGCGGCGGCACCCTCGCCTTCGCCACCAGCGGGCACGCGACGCGCTGGGCGCAGGGCGGCCAGCTGCCGCCTTCCTACGGGCCCGGCTCGGCGGCGCCGAAGGGTCGCTGCTCCCCTTGAGATTCCCTTAACGGCCCGTTTAGCCGCCGAGCGCAATGTTCGCGCCGTGCATCAATCCACCGCCAGCATCGAGGCCGCCCCGGGCGCCCCGTCGGTCCTCGCCGAGCAGCCCCACGAAGAGGCGCCCGCCCGGCGCTGGGCGCTGGCGGCGGCCCTCGTCGGCCTGACCGTCGCGGCGGCGGCGATCCGCTTCGTCCCGCTCGGCGTCCAGAGCTTCCACCACGACGAGGTGATCACGATCATGCGGGTGATCCCCGGCAGCTTCGGCCACATGCTGCACGAGGTGAAGTCGAGCGAGTCGAACCCGCCGCTCTACTACATGCTCGCCTGGGGCTGGGCGAAGGAGTTCGGCCGCTCGGAATGGGGCATCCGCTCGCTCTCGGCGCTGCTCGGCACGCTCACCGTCCCGGTCGGCTACGCGATCGGCCGCCAGCTCTCCGGGCGACGCGTCGGCCTCGTCCTGATGGCGATCCTCGCCTTCTGCCCGATGCTGATCTGGTACTCGCAGGAGGCGCGCTCCTACGCCCTCCTCGTCCTCTTCGGCGCGCTCTCCTTCCTCTTCTTCGTCCGCTCCCTGGACACCCGCCGCGGGCGTGACCTGGGGCTCTGGGCGGTGGCCTCGGCGCTGGCGCTCGGCAGCCACTACTTCGCCTTCTTCGCGGTCGGGATCGAGGCGGTCTGGCTGGCGGTGGCGCTGCGCGACCGCTGGAAGGCGCTCCTGCCGGCGCTCGGCCTGGTCGCCTTGGTGGGCGCCTCGCTGCTGCCGCTGATCGCCGCCCAGGCCAATCCGAACCACATCGGCTGGATCGAAGAAAGCGGCCTCGGCAGCCGCTTCCTCCAGACCGGGGTCAGCTTCCTGATCGGCGAAACCGGTCACGTGATCGCCGAGCCGCCGCGCGTCCACTACGCGGTCCTGCCCGCGATCGCGGTCGGCCTCGGCGCCCTCGCGCTGTTGGCGATCGGCTCCGCGCGCGAGCGCCGCGGCGGCGTCCTCGGGCTGGCGGTCGGCCTCGGCGTCCTCGCCCTCGCGGGCGCCGCCGCGCTGGTCGGCAAGGACTACGTGATCGAGCGCAACCTGCTGCCCGCGCTGGTGCCGCTGGCCGCCGTGGTGGCGCTCGGGCTCGGCGCCGCTCGCGCCCGCCTCGCCGGGGTACTCGTGGCGGTGGCCCTCTGCGCCTACTGGCTCGCCTTCGACGTCTACGTCACCCAGACGCCGAACCTGCAGCGACCCGACTACCGGGGCGTCGCCGGCGTCCTCGGCCCGCCGCGCGTCCCGCGGGCGATCGTCAGCTGGCGGCTGGCGGGCGATCCGCTGCGCTGGTATCTCGACGACGGCGCGATGCGCTGGTTCGGCGGCGGCGAAAAGGTGCGGGAAGTCGACCTGGTCGGCAAGCGGGTCGTCGCCGAGCACGTCGCTAACCTCCCTCCCTCGTTTCGTCCGGCGGGGGTCGTGCGGATGGACCGGCTCACGATCGCCCGCTACGTCTCTCCTCGTCCCGTGATGCTCTGGAAACACCAGCTCGACGCGCTGCCCACCGGCTACGGGGCGCAGACGATCGTCCTCGACGGCCCGCCGGCCTCGCGCCTCACCCTGGGCGAGAACGCCCGCACGGCGCCCTCGCACGAACTCGCCGCGGCTCGCGCGGAGGCCGGATGAGCGAGGCGCAGAACACCCTCGCGGTGCGCCTCGCCGGCGCCGCCCGCAGCCGCGAGAGCTGGCTCCAGCTGCTCAAGTTCGGCATCGTCGGCGGCTCCGGCTACCTGATCAACCTCGGCGTCTTCGCCTTCCTCTCCGGCAACCTCGGCGTCTACCACGCGGTCGCCGCGGTCGGCGCCTTCTGCGTCGCCGTGACCAGCAACTTCCTCTGGAACCGCTACTGGACCTTCGGCCCGGGGGAGGGGCTGGCCCACATGCAGGCGGCCCGCTTCTTCGCCGTCTCGGTCGCCTGCCTGGTGATCAACCTGCTGGTGCTCGAGCTGCTGGTCACCTCGGGGATGAACGAACTCGCCGCCCAGGCGATCGCGGTCGCCGTGGCGATGCCATTCAACTTCCTCGGCAACAAGCTCTGGACCTTCGCTTAGGGGCGCCGCGCGCGGCGCGGGAGCGGGAAGGGCCGGGACGTGAGGGCCGCCGCCAGGACGCCCGGGACGTGGAGCCTTCGGGAAGGGACCCTCGCGGGACGGGCGTCGTGACGAAGATGCCCCGGTCCCGAGTGCCCAGGAACCTCTGTGGAACATTTCGGTTGCCAGGCACCCCGAAATGTTCCACAGAGGTTCCTGATCGATCCGTCTCCGGCTCGTCCCCGGGCGCCTCCGTCACGATCCACGCCGCCTACACCCGCGCGCCCGGGCCCTTGCCGGTCCAGCCGGGTCGGACCGTGGTGGGTGGAGCCTCGAGGGGTGGCCGTGAGGGGTGGGCGGACTTACGAGGGGCGCCCGTGAGTGACGCGGCGCGCCTTCGGCACGAAGGCGCGCACCTTTTATCCGCGACGAAGACGTGAGGGCACCCTGTGTACGCCAGGGCGACCTCGGGTTCCCGAAGGAGGATCTGACCGGTGGAGCTGTCGCCGAAGTCCGCCGCAAGGCGCACCGGAACGTGTCCTCCCCCTGAGAGCTCCCGTCCCGGGCGTCTCGGAGGCGGCCTCAGCCTGCCCGGGTCGCCTCCGAGACGCCCGGGGCCCGCAGACGCCCGGCCCCGCAGACGCCCGGGCCCCGCAGACGCCCGCCGGCCTCCTGCCGGCCCCGCTGAGCGCCGGCGGTCGTCCTTGGCCGCTCAGCTAACGTTGATGGCATGAGCGAGAACGCCCGCAAGCCGCCCTACGATGCCGCCCGGATCGAGCTGGAGCGCCAGGCTGCGTGGGTGCGGCGCGGCGATTACGACGCGCCGGCGCCGCCGCCCGACGGCGAGCGCGGGGTGTACGTCAAGTCCTCCAGCCCGTTCACCAGCGGCAACCTGCATATGGGCCACGTGCGCGATTACACGATCGGCGATGCCTACGCACGGTTTCAGCGCGCCCGCGGCCGCGACGTGCTGATGGGCTTCGGCTTCGACGCCTTCGGGCTGCCCGCCGAGCTGGCGGCGATCGAGCGCCAGGTCCCCGCCGCCGAGTGGGTCGAGCAGTGCGGCGAGCGGATGCTCGGGCAGATGAAGCGGCTCGGCTACAGCTTCGACTACGACCGCGTCTTCTACAGCTCCGACGAGGGGCAGTACCGCTGGTCGCAGTGGCTCTTCCTGATCCTGTACGAGATGGGGCTGATCTACCTCGACGACGCGACCGTCGACTGGTGCGACACCTGCCAGACGACGCTGGCGACGATCCAGGTGGAGGAGGGCGGGACCTGCTGGCGCTGTCACAACGAGGTGCGGCTGATCCGTCGGCCCACCTGGTTCCTGAAGATCACCCCTTACCTGGAGGAGAACGACGCCAACATGCCGCTGCTCGAGCGGCAGCCGTGGGACGAGATGGCGCTGGCGACGCAGCGCTACATCCTCGGCCGCGCCGACGGGGTCGAGGTCGACCTCGCCGGACCGGATGGCGCGCTCACCGTCTTCACCCCGCACGCCGATGCCGCCGGGCTGGCGACCTTCGTCCTGCTCTCGCCGCGCCACCCGGAGGTGGAGCGGTGGGCGGGAGGCGAGGCGGTGCGCGAGGAGCTGGAGCAGCTGCGCTCGGGCGGCTGGGAGCGAAGCGCCCGCGACGCCAAGGCGGTCCCGGTGATCGACACCGGCCGCTCGATCCCCGGCCCCGACGGCACCGACCTGCCCGTGCTGGTCTCGCCGCTGGTCGACGCCCGCTTCGGCCCTACCGCGTCCCTCGGCATCCCCGCCGTCGACGAGGCCGACGCCGACATCGCCCGCCGCATCGACCGCCTCGATGTTGATGGGCCGAAAAGCGCTGATATAGAGAACTTTTCGGCCCATCAACTCGGTGAGGCTGGGGTGGCGACCGAGATTCCGCGTGCGCCGGTGGCGGGGGCGCGGGAGGCGAAGCGGTATCGGGCGAACGACTTCTCGATTTCGCGGCAGCGGTCGTGGGGGACGCCGATCCCGATCGTCCACTGCCCCGATTGCGGGCCGGTGCCGGTGCCGGAGGCCGACCTCCCGGTGGTCCTCCCGCGAGACCTGGTCGCGACCGGTGAAGGAAATCCGCTTGCCGAGCGTCCCGACTTCGTCGACGTCGACTGCCCCCGGTGCGGGGGCGCGGCGAAGCGGGAGACCGACACGCTCGACTGCCACTTCGACGCGCTCTTCCTCTGGGTCCCGGCCACGGTGCCGCCGGCGGATCGGGCGACGCGGATGTTCACCCACCCGGAGTCGCGAAAGTGGCTGCCCGCGGAGCGGCTGGTGGCCGGCGGTGACTCGGGTGGCTTCGTCTTCGATCAGCGGGTGGTCACCAAGGCGCTCCGGGATCACGGCGAGTTCGCCTACATGGCCGACGGCGAGCCATTCGAGGGCTGCCTTTTCCACGAGATGGTGATCGCCGACGGGCGCAAGATGTCGAAGCACCTCGGCAACGTGGTCGATCCCGACGCCCTGGTCGAGGAGTTCGGCGCCGACACGGTCCGCGTCGCCGTGCTCTGGGCGGCGGGGCCGGCGAAAACCCTGAACTGGTCCGACGCCGCCATCCGCTTCGCCAACAAGTTCCTCCGCGGCTTCTGGACCTACGCCCACGACCGCTTCGTCGAGCTCGAGGGCGCCAGGCACGATCCGGAGAAGGCGGCGGAGACCGAGGCGCAGCGGAAGAAGCTCCGTGGCTGGTGCGAGAACGGCCTCGCCCGGGTCGCCGACGACACGGCCGAGCTGCAGATGCACAAGTCGATCCGCAACCTGACCCGCCTCTTCGAGCGGATCCAGCAATACGAGAAGCAGCTGAAGAAGCGGGGGCAGCTCGACAAGGCCGACGCCGAGGCGCTGGTCGTCGCGATCCTCCTCCTCGCCCAGGCTCTGCAGCCATTCGCCCCGCATACGGCTGAGGGGATCCTGATCAACTCCGGCCGCTTCACCTCCGACGAGCTGCCCGGCCCCTGGCCGGACGCCACCGCCATCCCGGTCGCCGTCGACGACGCAATGGCCGGCGCCGCCTCCTAGGAACGCCCAGCAGCACTCGCCGTGCGGCGTCCCGCGCACGGAAGCTCCCACCAAGCCCCCGTGCGAACGCACTGCCTGGGGGTGCGGCGGGGTCGCGTATTCTCGGTCGGGGCGGCGCGGGTTGGGGGGGCCGGGCGGAAGGGGCCGGGCCGGGGGTCAAGCGCAGGGCGATCTTTATGTTCAGGTGACCTTGATTGCTACAGGCGAGTCTGTTATGAATGTCACCCTGTTGGCGCACGTGGGCCGACAGTGAGGCGGGGTCTACTCAGACGGGGAAACCGCCTTGGGGTGGCAAAGGAGGACCTGGCTGAGCGGGGGTCGCGTTCGTCACGACCCGGCCCCTCGAAGCGCGTCGATGCGCAGTCGGCGCCGCCCCGCCTCAACTCTCTTCTCGTCACGGGACCGGGGCCCCCGTGACGAGAAGCGTGCGTGACCGGCCCGGGAGAGCGGCGCGCCGCCGGCGCTCAGTCGGCGGCCGGCTCTTCGACCGTGAAGCGCCGGCGCTCGTGGTCCCAGCCGGTGCCGTCGCAGAGGGCGTTCGGCGTCGTCGCCAGCGCCCCGGCCAGCTTCAGCATGGTGGCGAAGCGCGGTTCGCGGCCGGCTCGCTCGAGCAGCGAGATCTCGGTCCGGTGCAGCTCGGTCCGTTCGCCCAGCTCCTCCTGCGAGATCCCGATCGCGACGCGGCGACGACGAAGGTTGTGGGCGAAGCGCTCCTGCGGGGTCAAAAGTCTGTCCTTTAAATTCGGAATTTCCTGATCGATGCGGCGCTGCCTATCGTGGCGCGCCGCAGACAACCGTTCCACAGACAAAAGCACTCACGAGCTTGAGTACGCCCGCGCGTCCGCTACCTTGATGTGCGTGGTAATTGCGGGTTGACGGGATGTTTACGCGAAAAGCGTTGATCGCTGTCACCCTTCGTGTTAGAGGTAGAACCAAATCAGTCGCTTCGGCGGCACAAAATCTCCGCTTCGGCGGTAGTCAGAAAGGAAACGCAATGAGTGACGACACGCAGCATCTGGGGGGGCCTATCGGCCGGCGAACCAGGTCCTGCGCGACCGAACTCGTCTGCCGTGACTGTGGCTACCGCACCCCGCTGCTCGACTCGGCCTTCAAGTGCCCGGCCTGCGGCGAGGGCCTCGACATCGACTACGACTACGAGCGCGCCACCGCCGCGATCGCCGAGTACGGCCTCGAGCGGCGCCCCTGGAACATCTGGCGCTTCGAGGAGCTGCTGCCGATCACATCGGCCGCCGCCCAGGCCCGAGTCGGCCAGTTCGCCGGCCACACGCCCCTGATCCACGCCGACCGGCTCGGCGCCGAGTTCGGCCTGAAGAAGCTCTACCTGAAGGACGACTCGACCAACCGTCCGTCGCTCTCCTACAAGGATCGCGTCGTCGGCATGGCGATCGCCCGCCTGCTGGAGCTGGGCAAGGACGAGGTCGGCTGCGTCTCCACCGGCAACGTCGGGACCGCGGTCGCGGCGCTCGCCGCCAAGGCCGGCGCCACCGCCTACGTCTTCTACCCCGGCAACATGGAGAAGGGGAAGGCGAAAGCCTGCCGCGCACTCGGCGCCCAGGTCTGCCAGCTCGACGGCAACTACGACCAGGCCAACCGCGCCTGCCGCGAGCTCTCGCTGGCGAGCGGGATCGAGTTCGCCAACATCACCCTGCGGCCGTTCTACGCCGAGGGGGCGAAGACGATGGCGTTCGAGGTGGTCGAGGACCTCGGCTGGGAGGCGCCCGACCACTTCGTCATCCCGGCCGCCGGCGGCACGCTCTCCTCGCGCGTCCACAAGGGGCTGAAGGAGCTGGAGACGGTCGGCCTCGCCGCGACCGCGGCGACGAAGATCAACGTCGCCCAGGCGGGCGGCTGCGATCCGATCGCCACCGCGATCCTCGAGGGCGGCGAGATCGAGCCGCAGTCCCCGGACACCGCCGCCCACTCGCTGGCGATCGGGGCTCCCGGCGACGGGCCGCTGGTCGTCGACGCCGTCCGCACCCGCGGCGGCTCGGCGGCGACCCCGTCGGACCCGGAGATCTGGGAGGCGATCGACCTCCTCGGCGCCACCGAGGGCATCCTCACCGAGCCCGCCGGCGGCACCACGATCGCCGCGGTCGGCCAGCTCGCCGCCCAGGGCAAGATCGGGCCCGACGAGACGGTGGTCGCGATCATCAGCGGCAACGGCCTGAAGACGATCCAGGACCACCCGGACAAGGCCTGGCCGGAAATGGTCGCCTGCGACCTCGAGGCGATGGGCGCCCAGCTGGAGGACTTCCGGCGCACCGCGGCGACGGTCGCCTAGGGCGCCGGGACCGGGTCGGCGAGCCGAGGCCCGGCGCGTGGCGGAGCCCCCTGCCGTAGACGGCGTCCGCCACCGCTGGGTCGAGGCGCGCGGGCTGCGCTTCCACCTGGCCGAAGCGGGGGAGGGCGAGGACGTCGTCCTCTGCCTGCACGGCTGGCCGCAGCACTGGTACGAGTGGCGCTTCCTGCTGCCGCGACTGGCGGCGGCCGGCTACCGGGCGGTGGCGATGGACCTGCGCGGCTTCGGCTGGAGCGACGCCCCCCGGGACGGCTACGAGAAGGAGAACCTGGTCGACGACGTGCTGGCGGTGCTCGACGCGATCGGCGTCGAGCGGGTGCGCCTCGTCGGCCACGACTGGGGCGGCTGGATCGGCTACCTGCTCTGCCTGCGGGCGCCGCGGCGCATCCGCCGCTACCTGGCGCTGAACATCCTCACCCCGTGGGTCGAGCCGCGGATGATCGTGCCGGAGATCTGGCGCTTCGCCTACCAGCCCCTGATCGCCTCGCCGCTGCTCGGCTACCGCCTCCACACCGCCGGCACCCTGGTGCCGAAAATCCTGCTCGGCGCCTCGGTGGCCCGCGACAACCTCGACCGCGAGACCCTGCGCATCTTCGCCGACAACCTCGCCGAGCCCGACCGGGCCCGCGCCTGCGTGCAGATGTACCGGGTGTTCCTGACCCGCGAGCAGCCGGAGCTGATCCGCGGCCGCTACGCCCGCGAGCGCCTCACCGTGCCGACCTGCCACCTCCACGGCACCGAGGACGCCGCCCTGCGCCCGCAGATGCTCGCCGGCTGGCAGCGCCACGCCAACGACATGCGGGTCGAGCTGGTCGAAGGGGTGGGCCACTTCATCGCCGACGAGGCCCCCGACCTGGTCGCCGACCGAGCCCTCGCGTTCTTCGGCGCGCCGAGGCCGGCGAGCGCTCCGGACGCCGCCGCGACCCCCACTGCTTGACACCACTCATATACTCGCCACTCCCTTGAGCTTTCGACGGAACCGGACCTTCGTCGCCTGGCTGACCCCGCTGCTGGTCGCCTTGGCGGCCCTCGCCCTGCCCGCCACGGGGATGGCGGCCGGGACCGGCGCGATCTCCGGCACGGTGACCGGCGAAGGCGCCGGCGGCCTCGCCGAAATCGAAGTCTGCGCCTGGCCGCTGGGAGCCGACGAAGAAGAAGGGGAATGCGAACTGAGCCAGGCCGGCGGAACTTATGAGATTCCCGAACTGCCGGAAGGCGAATACGTCGTCGAATTCTGGCCCGGAGCGCAGGACTACATCTGGGAGTACTTCGGCGGCACCCAGGAATTCTCCGCGGCGACGCGGGTTCTCGTCACCGGCGGCGCGACGAGAAGCGGGGTCGACGCGGTGCTGGCGAAGGGGGCCGAAATCAAAGGCCGCGTCACCGCGGCGGCGACCGGCGGGCCCGCCCCGGAAGTCGAAGTCTGCGCCGTCCCGACCGCCGGCGAAGGCGAGCGCTGTGGTCTCACCGAATCGTCCGGCACCTACGCGATCGTCGGCCTCGCGTCCGGCACCTACCACGTCTACTTCTATCCCGAAGGGAACGGGATGGGCCTCTTGGCCCAGGTCTGGAACGGCCATGAACGCGGCGAAGCCGGAGACCCGCTCACCCTCGCCGCGGCCGCGGTGCGGACCGGGGTCGATGCGGCGCTGCGTCCCGGCGGCGCGATCACCGGCACCGTCCGCCTGGCGGCGACCGAGGCGCCGCTGGCCGGCGTCAGGGTCTGCCTGGTCGAAGCGGAGGTCGCGGAATCGCTCGGCTGCCTGACCTCGCCGCCCTCCGGCGGCTACCGCTTCTTCGGCCTCCGAGACGAGGCGTACAAGATCGTCTTCTCGGCCGAAGCTGACGAGATCGAAGATCCGAAGCCGATAGTCGACGCTTACCCGACCGAGTGGTGGAACGGGCAGCCGACCTTCGCGGCGGCGACCCCGATCCCGATCACTCCGCCGGGCACGGTGGGCAACATCGACGGCAGCCTCGGGCCGCCGCCCGCGATCGTCGTCCCGACCGCGCCGGCGGCGCCGACCGCGCCGCGCGCGCCCGTCTCCAAGCAGCCGACGAAGAAGCAGGAGCCGACCGCGGTCAAGTGCCGCAAAGGCTTCGTCAAGCGCAAGGTGCGCGGCAAGGCGAAGTGCGTCCGACGGCACAAAGCCAAGCACAAGGCGCACCACAAGAAGCCCGCCTAGCGGGCGCCGCCGTCCGCGTGGCGACCGCCCAGGTCTAGACTCTCGGCGCGATGCGGGCGCTGGTCCAACGGTGCAGCCAGGCGGCGGTCGACGTCGAGGGGGCGCGGGTGGCGCAGATCAAGGCGGGGATGGTGGTCCTGCTCGGGGTCGGCGTCGGGGACACCGAGAAGGAGTGCGATCGGCTGGCCGAGAAGGTGCTGGCGCTGCGCATCTTCGACGACGCCGAGGGGCGGATGAACGAGCCGCTCGGGCCGGGGCGGGAGGTCCTCTGCGTCAGTCAGTTCACCCTCTACGGGGACACGCGGAAGGGGACGCGGCCGAGCTACGTGAAGGCGGCGCGGCCGGAGGTCGCGGAGCCGCTCTACGACCGCTTCTGCGAGCTGACCAAGGCGAAGAAGGGGGTCTTCGGGGCCTGCATGGGGGTCGCCTTGATCAACGACGGGCCGGTCACGGTGATGGTGGAGGTCGAGCCTTGAGCGCGGCCGCGCGGGGCGCGGTCGAGGTGCGGCCGGGGCGGACGATCGCCTGGACGGCGGTCGGCGACGGGCCGCCGCTCCTCTTGGTGAACGGCTACGCGGCCACCGGCGCGGACTGGGACCCGAGCTTCCTCGGCCTGCTCGCCGCCCGCCACCGGGTGATCTGCCCCGACAACGCCGGGCTCGGGGGCTCCGAGCTGTCGGCGGGCGAGGCGGTCGGCGGGGCGGAGGGGATGGCGGCCGACATGCTTGCCCTGCTCGACGCGCTGGCGGTCGAGCGGGCCGCCGTCGTCGGCTGGTCGATGGGCGGCTTCGTCGCCCAGTCGCTGGCGCGGTCGGCGCCGGGCCGGGTGACGGCCCTCGGCCTGATCTCGACCCACACCGGCGGCCCCGACGCCGTCGACGGCGAGCCGCGGGTCGCCCGCGAACTGGTCGACCACTCCGGCACGCCGCGGCAGCAGGCGGCGCGGCTGATCGCGCTGCTCTTCCCGCCGTCGGTCGCCCCGGAGGCCGACCGGCGCTTCGGCGAGATCGTCGCCGCCGCCCGCGCCGAGCTGCCCGAGCGGGTCCTCTTCATGCAGGAGGAGGCGCTCCGCTCCTGGCACGGGCGCCCGGCGTCGCTCACCGTCCTCGACCCGCCCGTTCCCACCGCGATCGTGCACGGCGGCGCCGACACCGTGGTGCCGCCCGACAACGCCGCGGTGCTCGCCCGCTTCCACCCGGGCGCGAGGGTCGAGATCCGCCCCGCCTGCGCCCACGCGCCGATGGCCCAGGAGCCGGAGCCGGTGGCCGCGGCGATCCTCGCGGCGACGGCGGGCTGAGCGGCGCCGCGCCGGCGGGGAGGGTTCGGGGTCAGCTCGACCCGGGCGCCAGGGTCCAGCCGGCGACCAGCAGCAGGATCCCGAGCGCGGCGATGCCGAGGCCCGCGTACTGGAGGACGCCGACGATGCGCGGGTGCTCGACCGGGGCGACGTCCTCGCCGCGGCGCTCGCGCACGTAGCGCTCGTCCCGGTGCTCCTCCTCCAGCCGCCGGCGGATCGCCAGCGAGGCGAGCCCGGCGATCGCCCCGACGACGAGGACGATGGTGCCGAGCAGGTAGAAGGTCTGCGAGGAGTCGACCGATTCCGGGATCACCGGGCCGACTCTAGTGCCCGCACCCCGACGGCCCGGCGCCGTCGGGGCCTGGCGTCAGCCCTTCACCGTGCGCTTCGCGATCGCGTCGATGGTCCGGTAGCCGACGCAGTTGGCGTGGGAGATCGACACTTCGCCCTGGAAGCGGCCGGCGAAGATGCTGCCGGTGAGGGTCGTCGTCCACACTTCCGGACCTTTGGTTTCGGTGACGCCGAAGACGGTGCCGTCGGGGGCGATCTTCGCGTTGCGCAGGTAGGCCGGGATTTCGATGGTCACGTCCTGGGGCTTGGTCGGCCCTTTGCAGATCGTTTCGACTTCCAGCTTCAGGTTGCGCAGCACGGTGCCGCCGCCCTTGATCGTGAAGGTGAGCGGCGATTCTTCCCGCTGTTTGGCGGCGGCGGCGACGTAGGCGCCGTCTTCGGCGGCGCTCGTGACCCGCTGCTTCGGCGCCGGGCGGACCACCTTGACCACCGGTTCCATGCCGAGGTCCGGCTTGCCGCCCGCGCCGAGGACGAGCGTCCTGAACAGGTGGTGGCCAGCGTCCTTCACCTTGACGAAGAAGGCGTTTTCGCCCTGGTTGCTGCCCGGCGCTTCGGCCACCGTCTTCCAGGCGCCGCCTTCCAGCATCTGCAACTGGACCACGGCGCCGCCGAGTTCGGCTTCGTAGTCGAAGCCGACCTTCGTCAGGTAGCCGGCGAAGACCTGTTCGCGGAAGAACAGTTCCGGTTCTTCGATGTGGGGGAAGACGACGAACGAGCTGACCGGCCCCACTTCGACCTTGTCCGCGGTGACCGCCGATTCCCGGTAGGCCTGCCAGTAGATCCGCCCTTCGTAGAGGGTCGCCGGATTGGGCGCCTTCGGCAGTTCGAATTCGGCGCCGCAGCGGCCGCCGCTGCCCTTGATCGGTTCCGCCGAGGCTTCTCCCGCTTCGCCGAAGGGGGCGGCGGAGAGCTGTCCGGCGGCGTCGACGGTCGGGGCGGTGGAGAAGCGGACGCCGTATTCTTCGCCGCCGCCGAGGACCGGCGGGCCGATCACCGGCGCGGGCGGTTCCCCTTCTTCTTCGCCTTCTTCGCCTTCTTCTTCCGGTTCGATCACTTCGCCTTCTTCGTAGACGTAGCTCGGGCAGGCGAATTCGACCTTGAGCGCTTCTTCGGTGGCGGCGACGGGCACGCCGCCGGCCGGGGACAGCGGCACGATCGCCGGACCCGACGCCGGCGAGGCGCCGGCCGCGCCGACCTCGAGGACCAGAACCAGGAGCGCCGCCGCCGCGACGATCAGAGGGATAAGACGTCGAAGGCAACGCGAAAGGTTCTTCATCTGATGAAGATAAGGCGTGCCGGCCCTACCTTCAACGTCCGATTAGGTCTTTTTCCGCATTGGCGGCGCCGCCGCGCGACTCCCGCAGGGAACCCGCGACGGAACGGCCCGCATGGCGTTCGTCACCCGCAGCCCCGCCGACCTCGAGCGCGTGGCGGTCGAGCTGGTCGATCCGTTCGGCGCCCGGGCGTGACCACGGACCCGCCCTCGCTACCATGCCCTCCCCCCGCCGGAGTAGCTCAGCTGGTTAGAGCAGCGGAATCATAATCCGCGTGTCGGGGGTTCGAGTCCCTCCTCCGGCATCAGAAGCGGCAGGCCGATCCGCCCCTGGGCGGGTCGGTGCGGATGCCATGCTTGGAGGATGGCCGGCGGGTCCCGAGGCACGGAGCAGATCGGTTTCGCGGCGTTGCGGCCGGTGCTGATCGGGATCCTCCTGGTGGTCGACGCCGGGGTGGTGCTGGCGCTCGGGCTGGGGCGGCACAAAGGCTGGCTGCCGCCGTTCGTCGGCTTCGGGATCGTCCTGGCCGGGCTGATCTGGATGATGGGCTGGTCGATCCGCCATCGTCACGACGACGACGACCTCGGGAGCTAGGCTGGGCCGATGGCCGGGGCAGACCTCGACAACGCGGTGCGGACGGTGGTCCGCCAGTGCATGGGCGTCAGCGCGGGCGAGGAGGTGCTGGTGGTCTGCAACCCGGTCACCGAAGAGATCGGGGCGCTGATGCGGATCGAGGCGCAGGGCGACGGGGCCGAGGCGACGGTGGCGGTGATCGCCGAGCGCGAGACCCACGCGGCCGAGCCGCCGCGCCCGGTCGCCGCCGCGATGGCCGCCGCCGACGTGGTGCTGGCGCCGACGATCCAGTCGCTGTCGCACACCGCGGCGCGCAAGGCGGCCACCGACGCCGGCGTGCGGATCGCGACGCTGCCGGGGGTCACCGAGGAGATGCTGGCGCGGCTGATGAACGGCGACCTCGACGAGATGCGGCGGCGCGGCTGGGCGATCGTCAACGCGCTGAACCGCGCCTCGGAGGTGCGGATCACCTGCCGGCACGGCAGCGACCTGACCTTCTCGATCGCCGGGCGCGAGGGGATCGTCGACGCGGGCGAACTCTCGGCCAAGGGCGCCTTCGGCAACCTGCCCTGCGGCGAGGGGTTCATCGCCCCGGTCGAAGGCACCGCCGAGGGGATCCTGGTGGTCGACGGGTCGATCGCCGCCGTCGGCCTGGTCGAATCGCCGGTCCGGCTGACCGTCGAGGCCGGCCACCTGACCGGGGCGACCGGCGACGAGGGCGCCAGGCTGATGGAACTGCTGACCCCGCACGGGCCGGACGGGACCAACGTCGCCGAGCTCGGGATCGGCACCAACGAGGAGGCGATCCTGACCGGCAACATCCTCGAGGACGAGAAGATCTTCGGCACCGCGCACGTCGCCTTCGGCGCCTCGGCAGGGATCGGCGGCACCGTGCAGGTGCCGGTCCACCTCGACGTGGTGGTCAAGGAACCGACCGTCGAAATCGACGGCGAGGCGATCCTCGGCGGCGGCGAGCTCCTGATCTGAGCGACCTGATGCCCACCCTGCTCGCCGTGCCGAACGTCTCGACGGCCGGGGACGAGGAGGCCCTCGGGCGGCTGGCCACGGCCTTCGGCCGCGCCGCCACCGTCCTCGACTTCCATACCGACGCCGACCACGGCCGCTCCGTCTTCACCTTGGCGGGCGAACCGGGGGGGCTGGTCGAGTCGCTGGTCGCGGGCGCCGAGGAGGCGCTGGAGGCGATCGACATGTCGGCCTACGTCGGCGCGCACCCGGCGATCGGGGCGCTCGACGTCTGCCCGATCGTCTGGCTGCGCGAGGAGGACCGCAGCGTCGCCCGCGCCGAGGCGGTCGCGGTGGCGAACCAGATCGGCGGCATCGGGGTGCCGGTCTTCCTCTACGGCGAGCTGGCGCGCGAGCCGGGCCGCGCCGAGCGGGCCTACTTCCGCAACGGCGGCCTGGCCGAGCTGTGGCTGCGGATGGAGGGCGGTGAGCTGCGGCCGGACTTCGGCCCGCCGGTGCCGCACCCGCGCGGGGGCGCGACCCTGGTCACCGCCCGCCCGCCGCTGGCCGCCTTCAACGTCGAGCTGGAGGGCGCCGACCTGGAGGCGGCCCGCGCCGTCGCCGCGGCGCTGCGCGAGGCGGGCGGCGGCCCGCGCGGGGTGCGGGCGATCGGGCTGATGCTCTCCGGCGGCCGCGCCCAGGTGTCGACCAACGTCCACGATCCGCTGACGACGACGCCGGGCGCGGTGGTCGAGGAGGTGCGGCGCCTGGCGGCCCCGCTCGGCGCCCACCCGGTCGAGGCGGAGCTGGTCGGGCTGATCCCGGCGGCGGCGCTTCGCGACTACCCGGCCGACGTGCCGATCCGCGGCTTCGACCCGGCGCGGCACGTGATCGAGCGGCGGCTCGCGGCGCTCGGCGACTAGTCATCATCTAGATTCACCTCCCATGGCCCAGCCGAAGAACAAACGCCGCCGCAAGCGCCGCGGGACCCAGGGCGGCCGCGTCGACACCAATGCCCGCCGCGGGCGGCCGCGCACGCGCGAGGAAGCCCGCAACCGCGCCCGCTCGAGCGGCAGCAAATCCGCCGCGAAGAAACGCGACCTGCCGCCGACCTGGAAAGGCTCCGCCTACCGCGGCCTCTTCGCCGCCGTCATCTTCGTCGTGATCCTGCTGGTGCTGTTCAAACGGCCGCTGCCGGTGTCGCTCGCCTTCGGCGCCTTCATGCTCGCCTTCTACATCCCGACCGGCTACTACATCGACATGACCATGTGGCGCAAACGGGAGCGCCAGCGGATCCGCGACCGCGAAGGGACCTCCTAGCCCGTGGCGCTCGAGGTCGAGATGCTGACCGTCGGCCAGATCGCCGAGAACGCGTTCCTGGTCCGGCCGGAGGACGGCGACAAGCTGCTCGTCGTCGATCCCGGCGACGAGGCGGAGCGGATCCTGGCGGCGATCGAGCGGATCGGGGCGAAGGTCGAGGCGATCCTCCTCACCCACACCCACTTCGACCATATCGGCGCCGTCGCCCCCGTCGCCAAGGCCACCGGGGCGCCGGTCTACTGCCCCGAGATCGAGGTGCCGGTGCTCGCCGACATCATGGCCTACGTGCCGTGGGAGGGCTTCGGGCCCTACGAGTCCTACGACGCCGACGAGACGCTGGCGGGCGGCGAGACGCTGGAGCTGGCCGGGCTGACGCTCGACGTCATCTTCACCCCGGGCCACAGTCCCGGCCACGTCACCTACTCGGTCCGCGGCGAGGACGCGATCTTCTCCGGCGACGTCCTCTTCCAGGGCTCGGTCGGCCGCGTCGACCTGCCCGGCGGCGACTGGCCGACGCTGGCCGACTCGATCGCCCGCCTGCTCGACGCGCACGGCGAGGAGACCGTCGTCCATCCCGGCCACATGGGGTTGACGACGCTCGGCGCCGAGCGGGCGACCAATCCGTTCCTCCAGGCCTCGGCCCGCTAGTCGGGTCACCCCGCCTCCCGGGTAAGGTCGCCACCGATGGCAAGCAAGTTCCAGGCGCCCCGCGGGACCTTCGACGTGCTCCCGGCCCAGGGCCGCGCGCGGGCGCGGCTGCAGGCGATCGCGGCGGGGATCTTCGCCCGCGCCGGCTACGAGACGATCCAGACGCCGAGCTTCGAGCAGACCGACCTGTTCGAACGCGGGGTCGGCAAATCGACCGACATCGTCCGCAAGGAGATGTTCACCTTCGAGGACAAGGGGGAGCGCAGCCTCACCCTGCGGCCGGAGGGGACGGCGCCGATCTGCCGCGCCTACCTGGAGCACGGGATGCACAAACTGGCGCAGCCGGTGAAGCTCTCCTATGTCGGGCCGTTCTTCCGCCACGAGCGCCCGCAGGCGGGGCGCTACCGGCAGTTCCACCAGCTCGGGATCGAGGCGATCGGGACCGCCTCGCCGCTCGCCGACGCCGAGGTGATCATGCTGCTGTCGGACCTTTTGGGGGAGCTCGGCGTGCCCGGGGTGGTGCTGCGGCTGGGCAGCCTCGGCTCGCTCGACGCGCGCGTCGCCTACCTGGAGGAGCTGAAGGCGCACCTGCACCGGCACGAGGGCGACCTCACCGCCGACGTGCGCGAGCGCATCGACATCAACCCGCTGCGCGCCTTCGACTCCGACGACGCGGGGGTCCAGGGAGTGATGGCGAGCGCGCCGACGATGCTCGAGGCGCTCGCCGGCGAGGACGCCGAGCACTTCGCCGAGGTGCGGGCGCTGCTCGACGCGGCGGGGATCGGCTACGAGCTCGACCCGACCCTGGTGCGCGGCATCGACTACTACACGCGGACGATCTTCTCCTTCGTCTGCGACGCGCTCGGGGCGCAGTCTGAGATCGGCGGCGGCGGGCGCTACGACGGGCTGATCGAGCAGCTCGGCGGTCCGGCGACGCCGGCGGTCGGCTGGGCGGCGGGGATCGAGCGGATCCTGCTGGCGCTGGACGAGGAGGAGCCGGGGGTGGGGCGCGAGGCGTTCGTCGCGATCGCCGACCCCGAGCAGCGCGGGCGGGCGATGGCGCTGGTCACCGAACTGCGGCACGCCGGGCTCTCGGCCGAGATGGACCTCGGCGGGCGCGGGCTGAAGGGGCAGCTGAAACACGCCGACCGGATCGGCGCGGCGCGGGTGCTGATCCTCGAGGCGGACGGCAGCGCCCAGCTGCGCGACATGGCCAGCGGCGAGCAACGCCCGGCCGACACCGGCAATCTTCTCGGTGAGATGACCGGAGGCGAAGCATGAGCGGCGGCGCGCCGCAAGGCGGCGGTGCGGCCGAGCGCGGCGTCGGCCGGCTCCCCGATCCGGCGGCGAACGGCTTCCGCGACACCTGGTGCGGGCGGGTCCTCCCCGACCGGGTCGACGGCGAGGTGCGGGTTGCCGGCTGGGTCAACCGACGGCGCGACCACGGCGGCCTGATCTTCATCGACCTGCGCGACCGCACCGGCGTGGTGCAGCTCGTCTTCCATCCGGACACCGCCGGCGCCGCCTTCGAGCTGGCCCACAAACTGCGCCCCGAGGACGTGCTGAGCGTCGCCGGCAAGGTGGTGCGGCGCGATGCCGAGACGATCAACCCGGCGCTGCCGACCGGTGAGGTCGAGGTCGCCGTGGCCGCCGCCGAGCTGCTCGCCGACTCGGAGACGCCGCCCTTCCAGATCGAGGGCTACGCCGACGACGTCGGCGAGGACACGCGCCTGCGCTACCGCTACCTCGACCTGCGGCGGGCGCCGATGCGCGAGGCGCTCGAACTCCGCCACCGGGTGACCGCGGCGATGCGCGAGTTCCTCGGCGCCGAGGGCTTCGTCGACGTCGAGACGCCGGTGCTGACCCGCTCGACCCCGGAGGGCGCGCGCGACTTCCTCGTCCCCAGCCGCCAGCAGCAGGGCTCCTTCTACGCGCTGCCGCAGTCGCCGCAGCTGTTCAAGCAGCTCTTGATGGTGAGCGGCTTCGAGCGCTACTTCCAGATCGCCCGCTGCTTCCGCGACGAGGCGACGCGGGCCGACCGCCAGGCCGAGTTCACCCAGCTCGACGTCGAGATGTCGTTCGTCGAGGTCGACGACGTGATCGCGCTGAACGAACGGATGCTGGCCCACGTCTTCGAGGCGGTCGGCGGGCCGCGGATCGACGCGCCGATGGAGCGGATGCCCTACGCCGAGGCGATGGACCGCTTCGGCACCGACCGGCCTGACCTGCGCTTCGGCCTCGAGCTGGTCGACCTCGGCGCGGCGCTGGCCGGGACCGAGTTCAAGGTCTTCCGGTCGGTGCTCGAGTCGGGCGGTCGGATCCGCGGGATCAACGCCGGGCGCCGGGAGGTGCCGCGCTCGGAGCTCGACGGCTTCATCTCGCGCGCCCAGGAGCTCGGCGCCAAAGGCCTGGTCTGGGCGTTCCGCGAGGGCGACGGGTGGCGCTCGCCGACCGCCAAGTTCCTCAGCCCCGAGGAGCTGGCCGAGCTGAACCGCCTGCTGGGGGCGGAGGAGGGCGACCTGCTGCTGCTGGTCGCCGACAAGCGGCCGGTGACCGACGCGGTGCTCGGGCAGCTGCGCCTCGACCTCGGCGCGCGCTTCGGGTTGATCGACGAGTCGGAGGACCGGCTCGTCTGGATCGTCGACTTCCCGCTCTTCCTCTACGACGAGGTGGAGAAGCGCTTCGACGCCGTGCACCACCCGTTCACCGCGCCGCAGGACGGCTGGGACCCGGCCGATCCGGGGAGCGCCCTGTCCCAGGCCTACGACGTGGTCTGGAACGGCCAGGAGCTGGGCGGCGGCTCGATCCGCATCCACAGCGCCGCGGTCCAGGAGCAGGTCTTCGCCGCGCTCGGGATCGACAAGGAGACGGCCGAGGCGCGCTTCGGCTTCCTGCTCGAGGCGCTCCGCTACGGGGCGCCGCCGCACGGCGGCATCGCCTACGGGATCGACCGCTTCGTCCAGCGCCTCGCGGGCGCGGAGACGATCCGCGACGTGATCGCCTTCCCGAAGACCGCCTCCGGCTTCGACCTGCTGACCGGTGCGCCGGCCCCGGTCGACGAGCTGCAGCTGCGCGAGCTCGCGCTCGCGATCCACAAACGGGGCAAAGCCGGGCATTGAGATGGGGCTGCGGGACTGGATCCCCCGCAGGTTGCGCTCGGGGTCGGGCCCCGGGCAGACGCCGGTCTACGTCGACGACCCGCGCTTCGAACGTTGGGAGGTGGTGCGGGATTTCGGCGACGTGCGGACGGCGCGCGCCTGGCACCAGGCGCTGACCGAGGCCGGCATCGAGGCGGTCCTGACCGCGGACTGGCCGCTCGACCGCTTCGGCCACGGCGAAATCTCGCTCTGCGTGCCCGCCGAGAGCTGGAGCGAGGCCGAGATGCACCTCTCGAACCTGGACGTCCCCGACTACTGAGCCTGCTTCCAGGCGGTGCGCGGGTGGTACGGTTCGCGCAGGCTCGAGCCCGTACGAGAGCCGTCTCACCGTTTGACCCAACACAAACGGCTCGGGAGCTTTTGTCTTTCGGTCCTCAGGGACCGCGAGCAGGGCGCCCACCTTCTTATGAAGGGATCAAAGCTAGAGGCGGTACCGGCGGGCTGGAGCCTCTTTTGTGCGCCCCGAGTGCCTGAAAAGGCACAATCCCCGCACCCCACGCGCGCCCTTCCAGGGCACCATCGGCGTCATGAAGGACACGAGGCACCTTTCGGTTGTCGGGGACCCGAAATGTTCCACAGGCAAATCTGAGCGGGGCGGCGAGGGTCGGACGGCGGTCGACGTCGACCGCGCGGCGGCGGCGCTGGCCGGTCGACAGCACGGCATGGTGGCGCGGTGGCAGCTCCTGGAGCTCGGGATGACCGCGGAGATGATCAAGATCCGCCTGCGCCACGGCAGCCTGCACCGCTTTCACCGGGGCGTCTTCGCGTACGGCCACACGTCGATCACCGTGGAGTCGCGATGGATGGCGGCCACGCTCGCGTTCGGGCCGCACGCCGTGCTCAGCCATCGCTCGGCGGCCCATTTCTGGGGACTCCTGCCGCGGGCCCGCATCCGTCCCGAAGTCACCCGACCGACCCGGGCCCGCGCCCGATCCCACCTGGTCGTCCATCGCGGCTCGCTGCTCGCGGATGAGGTGGTGCGGAGGCGGGGGATAGCGGTGACGTCGGTGCCGCGGACGATGTTCGACCTGGCGGCGGTCGCACCGGAGCGGGAGGTCGAGCGGGCCTGGAACGAGATGGAAGTGCGGGAGTACCGGGATCCGCTCTCGGTGCCGGACCTGTTGGCGCGGTATCCGGGGCGGCGCGGCTCGCTCGTGCTGGCGCGGCTCGCGGCGCGCAAGGACCTGCCGGTGGGTCGCACGCGCAACGACTTCGAGGAGGCCTTCCTCGCGCTCATCGACCGCCACGGCCTGCCGCGGCCGCGGATGAACGCCCACCTGGCGCTGCGCGGTCGCTTCTTCGAGGTCGACTGCCTCTGGGAGGACCGCAAGGTCGCGATCGAGCTCGACGGGGGCGCCGTCCACATGACCAAGAAGGCTTTCGACGACGACCGCGAACGCGACCGCATCCTCACCGCCGAACGCTGGACCACCACCCGCGTCACCTGGCATCACCTCGACCACACCGCCGACCAGCTCGCCGCCGACCTCCACCAGATCCTTACGCCCTACCCTTTGACCGATGGATCGGGAGCTCTTCGACCACTTCCTCCGCGATGAGGCGCGCCGCGGCCCGGCGCCCGACGACGCCTTCACCGGCGCCGCCGGCGGCGCCGCCTGCGGCGACCTCTCACGCCTTTCGCTCACCGTCGTCGCGGGTCGCATCGCCGCGGTCACCTTCGACACCGAGGGGTGCGGTGCCACCCGCGCCGCCACCGCCGCCCTCGCCGAGACCGTCGAGGGCGCCACCGTCCTCGAGGCGGCCGCGATCTCGATCGATGACGCCGAGGCCCTCCTCGGCGGCCTCGAGCTCTCCAAGCGCCACGCCGCCCAACTCGCGACCGACGCCCTCCACCGCGCCCTGAGCGCCGCCGCGGCCTCGACCTTCCCGCTGGACCCGTCGACCGCCGGGGCGAAGCGGGGGGCGGAAGACGCCCCGGCGCGTGCGGGGGAGGCGGACGCGGCCACGGCGCGTGGGAGGGAGGCGGACCCGCCCACGGCGCGCGGGAGGGAGGCAGACGCGGCCTACCCCGCCGCGAATATCGGCCGCCCCGCCCCCGCCGAGCGCGTCGCCGTCGCCATCTCCGGCGGGGTCGACTCCGCCGTGGCGGCGCTCCTCGAGCGCGAGCGGGGCGCCGAGGTCATCGCGATCACCGTGAAGCTCTGGGCCGATCCCGAGACCGACGGCACCAAGGCCTGCTGCTCGCCCGAGGCGGTGCTCGGCGCCCGCGCCGTCGCCCACTCGCTCGGCATCCCGCACTTCACCCTCGACCTCGAGGCCGACTTCCGCCGCCGCGTGGTCGATCGCTTCGTCAGCGGCTATGCCGAAGGCCAGACGCCGAACCCCTGCATCCTCTGCAACGGCGAGGTGCGGCTGGCGGCGATGCTCGACCTGGCGCAGCGGCTCGGCGCCGACCGGCTCCTCACCGGCCACTACGCCCGCATCGTCGAGGACGCCGAGGGCCCGCTGCTCGCCGCCGGCGTCGACGCCGCCAAGGACCAGAGCTACATGCTGGCCGCGCTGCCCCCGGACCTGCTCGGGCGGCTCGGCTTCCCGCTCACCGAGATGACCAAGGAAGAGGTCCGCGCGGTCGCCGCCCGCCACGGCCTCGCCGTGGCGAAGAAGCCCGAGTCCCAGGACCTCTGCTTCCTCGCCGGCCAGGGCAAGCGCGGTTTCCTGCGCCGGCACGGCAACCTGGTCGACCGCGAGGGCGCGGTGGTCGACCGCGCCGGGCGCAAGCTCGGGCGCCACCGCGGCCACCACAACTTCACCGTCGGCCAGCGACGCGGGATCGGCGTCTCGCTGAACGAGCCCGGCTACGTGATCGCCACCGACGCCGCCGCCAACACGGTCACGGTGGGCACCCGCGAGGAGCTGGAGACGCGCCGCATCCGCGTCCGCGACGCGGTGCTGCACCGCGACGGCGCCCGGGTCGACAACGTCCGCCTCCGCTACCACGCGGCCACCCTGCCCGCCCGCGTCGGCGCCGCCGCGCCGGGGCGCCACGCGGCGCTCGAGCTGGAGCTCGCCGAGCCCTTCGACGCCGCCGCGCCGGGCCAGACCGCGGTGCTGATGGACGGCGAGACGATCGTCGGCCACGGCACGATCGCCGCCGCAGCCTGAGTCGACGCCCGCGGCCGCCCGTGCCATACGACACACGAACTGTCAGCAAACCGTAGGCTCTCCCTCATGAAGGCCCAACAAATCCGCGACACCTACCTCTCCTTCTTCGCGGAGCGGGGACACAAGATCGTCCCCTCGGCCTCGCTCGTGCCCTCGGTGCTCGACCCGACGGTCCTGCTCACCACCGCCGGCATGCAGCCCTTCAAGCCCTACTTCCTGGGCCAGGAAACGCCGCCCGCGCCGCGCCTCGCCGACGTGCAGAAATGCTTCCGCACGACCGATATCGAGGAGGTCGGCAACACCGCCCGGCACATGACCTTCTTCGAGATGCTCGGCAACTGGAGCTTCGGCGACTACTTCAAGGCCGAGTCGATCCCCTGGGGCTGGGAGCTCGTCACCGAGGGCTTCGGCATGGACCCGGAGAAGATCTGGGTGACCGTCTTCGGCGGCGACGCGGAGCTCGGGCTCGGTCCCGACACCGAGGCGATCGCGATCTGGGAACGGACCGGGGTGCCCGCCGAGCGGATCGTCCAGCTCGGTCGCGAGGACAACTTCTGGCAGGGCGGGCCGACCGGCCCGTGCGGGCCGTGCTCGGAGCTCTACATCGACCGCGGGCTCGAATTCGGCGGTGAGGGCGACCGCCCCGGCGACGACACCGAGCGCTTCCTCGAGTTCTGGAACCACGTCTTCATGTCCTACGACCTGCACGAGGACGGGACGCTGACCGAGCTGCCGACGAAGAACATCGACACCGGCATGGGCCTCGACCGGATGGCGGCGATCCTCCAGGACGTCCCCTCGGTCTACGACGTCGATCACGTGCGGCCGCTGATCGACCTCGCCGAGGAGCTCTCCGGCCACACCTACGGCGAATCCGAGGCGGTGACCCGGGCGATGCGGATCGTCGCCGACCACTCGCGCGGCGCGGCCTTCCTGATCGCCGACGGGGTCGTCCCCTCGAACGAGGACCGCGGCTACATCCTGCGCCGGATCATGCGGCGGGCGATCCAGCAAGGCAACACGCTCGGCCTCGAGGCGCCCTGGCTCGGCCGCTTCGCCGCGCGCGTGATCGAGCTGATGGGCGACGTCTACCCGGAGCTGGTCGCCGAACGGGAGAACATCGCCCGCTGGGTGAACGACGAGGAGGAGAGCTTCGGGCGGACGCTGGTGCGGGGGCAGGAGATGCTCGAGCGCCTGGTCGCCGACGCGCGCCAGGAGAGCACCTCCTGGATCGACGCCGCCGACGCCTTCAAGCTGCACGACACCTACGGCTTCCCCTACGACCTGACCAAGGAGCTGCTCGCCGAGCAGGGGCTGGCCGTGGACGACGAGGGCTTCGCCGAGCTGATGGAGGAGCAGCGCACCCGCGCCCGCACCGGGGCGGCCACTGCGCACGGCTCCGAGGACCGCCACGACAAGGTGCAGGCGTTCGCCGCCGCCTCGCCGCCCAGTCGCTTCGTCGGCTACGAGACCCTGCGCGCCACCACCGGCGTCGCCGCGATCGAGCCGGAAGGCGCGCGCGCCCTGCTGAAGCTCGAGGACAGCCCGTTCTACGCCGAGGGCGGCGGGCAGGTCGCCGACTCGGGCCTGGTCCGCTGGCCGACCGGCGAGGAGGCCGAGGTGGTCGACGTGATCCGGGTCGGCGGCGATCAGGTGGTCGAAGTCGGCGCGCGGCCGGGCGGGTCCGGGGGCGACGGGGGCGGCGAGCCCGTGCGCCTCGGCGCCGACGACGTTCCGGTCGAGGTGGTGGTCGACCGCGAGACGCGCCACGCGACGATGCGCAACCACACCGCGACGCACCTCCTGCACGCGGCGCTGCGCGAGCGGCTCGGCACCCACGTGCGCCAGGCGGGCTCGGCGGTGCGTCCCGACAAACTGCGCTTCGACTTCACCCACGGCCAGTCGCTGACCGCGGCGGAGCTGCGCGACGTCGAGGACCGGGTCAACGAGTGGATCAAGGCGAGCGCCCCGGTGCGCTGGCTGGAGATGGAGCGGGCCGAGGCCGAAGCGCTCGGCGCGATGGCCCTGTTCGGCGAGAAATACGGCGAGTGGGTGCGGGTGGTCGAGATCGAAGGCGTCTCGCGCGAGCTCTGCGGCGGCACCCACGTCGCCAACACCGCCGAGATCGGGATCTTCAAGGTGAGCGCCGAGGGCTCGAGCGCCGCCAACGTGCGGCGGATCGAGGCGATCACCGGTCCTGCGGCGATCGATTACTTCCGCGACCGCGACGGGGAGCTGCGCGAGGCGGGCGAGCTGCTCGGCAATCCGCAGGACCCGGTCGCGGGCGCGCGGCGCGCGGCGGAGCGGCTGAAGGAGGCGGGCGCGGGCGCCGAGAAGGCGGCGCGCCAGGCGCTCGGCGAGGAAGCGAAGCGGCTGGCGGGCGAGGCGTACGAGCTGGGCGGCGTCCAGGTGCTGGTCGCCGGGACCGAGCTGGCCGACCAGAAGGCGCTGCTCGACGTCGCCAACCGGATCCAGTCCTCGCTCGGCGGCGCCGTCGTCCAACTGCTCGGCGGCGGCGACGGCGAGAAGGTGGCGCTGGTCGCGCTGGCGACGCCGGGGGCGATCGAGAAGGGCCTCTCGGCGGCGGAGCTGGTGCGGGCGGCGGCGGGGGTCGTCGGCGGCGGCGGTGGCGGTCGCGACGACATGGCCCAGGCGGGCGGGCGCGATCCGGCCAAGCTCGACCAGGCTTTGGCCGCGGCGCGGGCGCTGATCGAGGAGAGACTGGGGTAGGGACTTGCGCGTGCTGGCCCTCGACCACGGCACCGTGCGCGTCGGCGCCGCGATCTGCGACCCGACCGGGACCCTGTGCACGCCGTTGCCGGTGATCGAACCGCCCGAGCCGAGCTCGGTGGTGGAGTTGGCGCGCGAGCGCGAGGTCGAGCGGGTGGTCGTCGGCCTGCCGGTCCACCTGAGCGGCGAGGAGGGAAGCCAGGCGGCGCTGGCGCGCACGTTCGCGGAGGAACTGCGCGCCTTGCTCGACGTCCCGGTCGACACCTATGACGAGCGCCTGACCAGCCAGATGGCCGACGCCAGCCGGCGGGCGGGGGCGGGGGCGGCGCGCGATTCGCTCGCGGCGGCGCACCTCCTCGAGGCCTACCTGACCAGCCTGGCGCGCAAGGGGGGAGGGGCGTGAACGACTCCGGCCGCGGCTTCGGCGAGGACCCGTTCATCGACCCGAACGACCCCGAGGCGGTCGAGCGGGCCGAACGCCGCCGCGAACGCGAAGAAAAGCGGGCGCAGAAGGCGGCGAAGCGGAAGAAGGAGCCCCCGGCTCCGCCGCCGCCGCCGAAAGAGGCGCCGCCGGCGGTGCCGCGCACCCCCGAGCAGGAGTTCTGGGACGAGCCCCCCGAGCCCGCTCCGCCGGTCCCGGGCCAGGAGCCCGGAGGCCTGCCGAAGGCCGATCCCGCGAAGGCCGAGCGGGGCCGCAAGCGACTCTTCGGGCGCAAGAAAGGCAAGGCGGCGGCCGCCGGCGCCGCGGCCGCCGGCGGGGCCGCGGCGGCGAGCGGTGCCGCGGCAGCGGGCGGTGGCGAGGATGCCACGCCTGCCGGCGGGCCCGAAGTGGCGAGCGGCGCCGAGGGCGCGGCGGCAAAGCCGGCCGCCGCGACGCCGGCGGCGAAGGCGCCGCCCCCACCGGGAGAATCGGCGCGGCCGAAAGGGCGGGTACCGGCGACGGGCGAACGGCCGCTCGCCGACGCCGGCCCGCCGACCGCAGAACAGCCGATGCCGAAACAGCCCGGACAGCCCGACCGACCGCCGCAGCCCGGATCGCCGCCGGGCGAGCATGCGGCGCGGTCCGGATCGCCCACCGGCGACCCGACGCCGCAGCCCGGGTCCCCGCCCGGCGAGAAGCAGGCGCCGCAGCCCGGATCGCCGACGGGCGAAGAGCCGATCCCGCCGCAGACCGAAGCCCAGCAGGGGCCGACCGCCGAAAGCCCTCAGCCTGATCCCGGGCGGGAGACGGCGGCGGGGCCGCGGCGCGATCCCAACCAGCCGACCGGGAGCAAGGCGGTCGCGGGGGGATCGGGGCCGGGCGGCGGGAAACGACGGGCGCTGCCGCCGCGACCGCCGGAGGAGACCGGCGCCGGGGACTGGGAGCCGCCACCGCCGCGCGACGACGACTGGTTCGACGACGACCACGACTTCCACGACGAGGGCGATCCGCGGATGGCCGGCGCCGCCCGCACCGGCAGGCGGCACGGCGAGGACCGCCGGCGCCGCGGCGGCATCGTCGGCGCGCTCCTGCGCCACCCGTTCCGGATCCTCGCGGTGATCGTCGCGATCGTCGTCCTGCTCTTCCTCAACGCCCTCTTCCAGCCGTTCCACGGCGGCGGCGAAGGCCGGGTCGCGGTGTCGATCCCGAAGGGCTCGAGCGTCGGCGAAGTCGGCGACCTGCTGGAAAAGGAAGGCGTCATCGGCGGCGGCTTCTTCATCTCCGGCTCGACCCTCTTCCAGGCCCGCGTCACCCTCGCCGGCAAGCGCTCCGACCTCTTCGCGGGCAAGTTCCAGATGCGGAAGGACATGAGCTACGGCGACGCGATCGACGAGCTCTCCAAGGAACCGGAACCGAAGCAAGGGGCGAAGCCCGGGATCGTCACGGTGACGATCCCCGAGGGCCAGAGCCGGCCGATCACCGCCAAGCTCGTCAAGGAAGACGGGATCAAGGGCAACTACCTGAAGGCGACCAAGAAGTCGAAGTACCTGAACCCCGCCGAATACGGCGGCAAGGGCGCCAAGGACCTCGAGGGCTTCCTCTTCCCCGACACCTGGGAAGTGAAGACCAAGGAGCCGATCTCCTACCTCGTCCGCCTGCAGCTCGAAGACTTCAAGAAGAAGATCAAGAAGGTCAACATGAAGTACGCGAAGTCGAAGAACCTGACCGTCTTCGACGTGGTCACGATCGCCTCGATGGTGGAACGCGAGGCGGGAGTGCCGAAGCAGCGCAAGCTGGTCGCCTCGGTGATCTACAACCGCCTGCATGAAGGGATGACGCTGGGGATCGACTCGACGATCCGCTTCGCCACCGGCAATTACGAAAAGCCGCTGACCCAGTCGGAACTGGAAAGCAGCTCGCCCTACAACACGCGCACCCACGCGGGCCTGCCGCCGGGCCCGATCAACAGCCCCGGCCTGGCAGCGATCCAGGCCGCCGCGCACCCGGCGAAGACCAAGTACCTCTTCTACGTCACCGATCCCGACTCGTGCAACGAACTCACCTTCGCCAAGACCGAAGAAGAATTCTTCGCCGACGCGGCCAAGTACGAAAAGGCGCGCGAAAAGAACGGCGGCAACCAGCCCAGCACCTGCAAGTGAGGGCGGGGAGGTCGCGGTGCCGAACCTGGCGGTGATCGGGCACCCGGTCGGGCACTCGCGCTCGCCGGCGATGCAGACGGCGGCGCTGAGCGAGCTCGGCCTGGCCGGCGAGTGGACCTACGGGGCGCTCGACGTGGCGCCGGAGGACTTCGAGGCCGAGGTCGCCGAGCTGGCCGCGGCGGGGGAGTACGCCGGGGTCAACGTGACCGTCCCGCACAAGGAGGCGGCGCTGGCGATGGCCGACGAGGCGAGCGCGGCCGCCCGCGCGATCGGCGCCGCCAACACGCTGAGCTTCCGCGACGGCCGCATCGTCGCCGACAACACGGATGCGGGCGGCTTGCTGCGTTCGTTGTCGGCGCTGCCGGAGGGGGAGCGCGCGCTCGTCCTCGGCGCGGGCGGGGCCGCCCGGGCGGCGATCTGGGCCCTGGCCGACGTCGGGGCAAAGGTCGACGTCTGGAATCGCACCGCGGAGCGGGGGGAGGCCGTCGCCGCGGAGCTGGGCGCGCGCGCCGTCGTCGAGCCGCGCACGACCGACTACGCCCTGATCGTCAACACCACCGCCGTCGGCCTGGCCGGCGAGGACCCCTTCGAGCACCTGCCGCTCGCCGCCGCCTCGTTCGCCTCCGGGCAGGTCGTCGTCGACATGGTGTACGGGGAGGAGCCGAGCCCGCTGCTCGCCGCCGCCGCGGCCGCCGGGGCGGCCACCGTCGACGGGCTCGAGATGCTCGTCCAGCAGGGCGCGCTGTCGCTGCGGATCTGGACCGGGGAGGAGCCTTCGCTGGAGGCGATGCGCACCGCCGTGGGGCGTTAGGCGGTCGGGGCCCTGGGCAGGGCCGTGCGTCGGCGGCGCGCCGCCGATCGCCGCGCCGCCGCGCGCCGATAGCCTGTGGCGCTCATGACCGCCTTCCGCTTTACCACCGCCGGGGAGTCCCACGGCCCCGGCCTCACCGCGATCGTCGAGGGGATGCCCGCCGGGCTCGAGCTCGACCGCGAGGCGCTCGACCGCGACATGGCCCGCCGCCAGCTCGGCCACGGCCGCGGCGGCCGCATGCGGATCGAGACCGACACGGTCGAGGTGCGCTCCGGCGTCCGCCATGGCCGTACGCTGGGCGGCCCGATCGCCCTGCTGGTCGCCAACCGCGACTACAAGAACTGGGAAGACCGGATGAACCCCTGGCCGGTGGAGGGCTTCGAGCCCGAAGAGGTCCACCTGCCGCGGCCCGGCCACGCCGACCTGGTCGGCGCCCAGAAGTACGGCCACTCCGACATCCGCAACATCCTCGAGCGGGCCAGCGCCCGCGAGACCGCCGCCCGCGTCGCCGCCGGCTCGGTCGCCCGCGGCTTCCTCACCGCGCTCGGGGTCGAGGTCCACAGCCACGTGACCCGGATCGCCTCGGTGGTCGCCGCGGAGCGCGAGGACCTCACCCCGGCCGACTTCGCCGGCGTCGACGAGGACCCGGTCCGCACCCTCGACCAGGAGGCGAGCAAGGCGATGGTCGAGGAGATCAACCGCCTGCGCAAGGCCAACGAGAGCCTCGGCGGCACCTTCGAGGTGATCGCCTTCGGGCTCGTCCCCGGGCTCGGCTCGCACGTCTCCTGGGAAGACCGCCTCGACGGCCGGCTCGCCCAGGCGGTCTGCTCGATCCAATCGATCAAGGGCGTCTCGATCGGCGAAGCGTGGGACGTCGCGACCCGCCCCGGCTCGGAAGCCCACGACGAGATCTTCTGGTCGGAGGCGCAGGGCTACTTCCGCGAAACCAACCGCGCCGGCGGCCTTGAGGGCGGGATGACGAACGGCCGGCCGCTCTCGGTGCGGGCCGCGATCAAGCCGATCTCCACCCTGACGAAACCGCTGCGCTCGGTCGACACCGAGACCCACCAGCCCGCCCAGGCGCTGCGCGAGCGGACCGACTCGACCGTCGTCCCGGCCGCCGCCGTGGTCGCCGAGGCGATGGTCTGCCTGACCCTGGCGCGCGCCTACCGGGAGAAGTTCGGCGGCGACCACATCGACGACGTGCGCGCCGCGATCGACGCCTACAAGGCGCGGATCGACGCGCGGTGAGCGCGCCCGGGCCGGGGAGCACGAGGGGCACGCGGTGAGACCCTCGCTCGTCTTCGTCGGCTTCATGGGGGCCGGGAAGTCGACGGCGCTGGCGGCGGCGCGGGCCGAAGGGCTGCCGACGGTCGAGATCGACGAGCTGATGGAAGCCTCGTTCGGGAGCACCATCCCGCAGGCCTTCGAGCGCCACGGCGAGGAGGGCTTCCGCGAGCGCGAGGCCGAGGTGGTCGGCTCGCTGCTGGAGAACGCCGACGACGGCGGCGCGATCGCGCTCGGCGGCGGCAGCGTGCTCTCGCCGCGGATCCGCGCGGCGATGGCGCGCCACACGGTCGTCTGGCTCCAGGTCGACGCGGCCGAGGCCTGGCGCCGGATCGCCCACTCCGACCGCCCGCTGGCGAGCGACGCCGAGACGGTCGGCACCCTGCTGGAGACGCGCCTGCCGCTCTACGAACAGCTGGCCGACGCGGTGGTGCCGATGGGCGACCGCTCGATCGTCAGCCGCGCCCTGCCGATGCTGCGCAGGCTGGCCGAGCTGCCCGCCGGGACGAAGATGCTCTGGGCGAGCGCCCCCGGTGGCGAGTACCCGGTGCTGGTCGGCCGCGGCCTGCTCGGCTGCGGCTGGTGGCCGCTGGCGAGCCGCCGTTTCCTCGTCAGCGATCGCTCGGTCGGCCCGCTCTACCAGGAGCGCCTCGCCCCGGTCGCCGGCGGCGCCGAGATCGAGGCGGGGGAGGCGGCGAAGACGCTCGCCAACACCGCGGCGGTGCTGCGCGCGCTGACCCGCGGGGGGATGACCCGCCAGGACCACGTGGTGGCGCTCGGCGGCGGCGTGGTCGGCGACCTCGGCGGCCTCGTCGCCCACCTCTACCAGCGCGGCGTCCCGGTGGTCCAGGTGCCGACCACCCTCGTCGCCCAGGTCGACTCGGCCTACGGCGGCAAGGTCGGCGTCGACCTCCCCGAGGGCAAGAACTACGCGGGCGCCTTCCAGCAGCCGGCCGCGGTGATCGCCGACCCCGAGGTGTTGACGACGCTGCCCCCGGCCGAGCTCGCCGCCGGCTTCGTCGAGGTGCTGAAGACCGGCCTCCTCGCCGGCGGCGCGCTCTGGGAGCGGGTGCGGTCGATCGAGCAGATCGTCCCCGCCGAGCTCGACGACGTCGTCTTCGCCTGCGCCCGCTACAAGTGCGCGATCGTCGCCGCCGACGAGCTCGACCTCGGCCTGCGCAACGTCCTCAACCTCGGCCACACGGTCGGCCACGCGATCGAGGCGGCGACCGGCTACACCGCCTACCGCCACGGCGAGGCGGTAGGCCTGGGACTCCTCGCCGCGCTGCGCCTCTCCGCGGCCGACGAGCTGCGCGCCGAGGTGAAGGAGATCCTCGCCCGCCACGACCTGCCGACCCGCCTCGAGGTCCCGATCGAGGTCCCCGACATCCTCGACGCCCTCGGTCGCGACAAGAAGCGCACCGCCGCCGGCGTCGGCTTCGTCCTCCTCCGCCGCCCGGGCGAGCCCCAGATCGGCCAGTTGGTCGACCCGGCGAGGGTCGAGAGCGCGATCCGCGAGCTGCTGTCCTAAGCCCGGTAAGCGACGGAGCCCCTCCCGGCGCCCCGGCGCCGGGAGGCTTGCCGTGGAGAGAAACTCTCGCTATGCGAGAACAAGTCGCCACGGCACGCCCGGACCCTCCCTGTTCCAACGTCCCGGCGGCGCTTGGATATCGTGGCGCGGGTGACCCCGACCACCCGCAACCGGGTAGCCGTGATGCACGGCGTCAACTTCGACATCCTCGAGCGCCGCGATCCGTCGTTCTACGGCGGTCGCTCGCTGAACGAGCTGGAACACCAGATCGAAGGGTGGGCGCGCGAGGCGGGGCTCGAACCGATGTTCTTCCAGACCAACCACGAGGGTGAGTTCGTCGAGTACCTGCACCGGCTGCCCGATCTGGCCGACGGCTCGGTGATCAACGCCGGCGCCTGGACCCACTACAGCCGCGCGATCGCCGACGCGCTCGACGTCGCCGGGCTGCCCGCGGTCGAGGTGCACCTCTCCGACGTCGAGGCGCGCGAGGACTGGCGCAAGGTGTCGGTCTTCGACGGCCTGGTGGTGGAGAAGATCGTCGGCAAGGGCGCCGAGGGCTATCGCGACGCGCTCGCCGTGATCGCCCGGGAGCTCGGGGTGGGCGCCTGATGCGCGGGCGCGGCGACCGGCTCGAGGCGGCCCTGGCGGAGCGGGGCCTCGACCGGATGCTGGTCACCGACCTGACCAACGTCCGCTACCTGACCGGCTTCACCGGCACCAACGGGGCGGCGATCTGCGGTCCCGGCGTCCGCGTCTTCCTCACCGACTTCCGCTACACCGAGCGCGCCGCCGCCGAGGTCTCCGAATGGGAGTGCGTGACCCTGAGCGGCGACTGGCTGGGCGGGATCGGCGAGCGACTCGCGGGCAAGTCCGGCTTCGAGGACGACCACGTCTCGGTCCGCACGCTGACCAAACTGGAGGAGAAGCTTCCCGCCGGGGTCGAGGCGGTCCCCGCCGGCGGGGTGGTCGAGGCGCTGCGCCGGGTCAAGGACGCCGAGGAGCTGGCGGCGATCGCCGAGGCCTCGAAGCTGGCCGACGCGGCGCTGAAGCAGACCGTCGAAAGCGGCTTCGTCGGCAAGACCGAGCGCGAGGTCGCCGACTTCTTCGAGGAGCGGGTCCGCGGCTTCGGCGGCACGCTCTCCTTCGACACGATCGTCGCCGCCGGCCCCGACGGCGCCCAGCCGCACGCCGAGCCCGGCCCGCGCCAGATCGGCCACGGCGAGCTGATCGTCTTCGACATGGGCGCCAAGCTCGACGGCTACTGCTCCGACGGCACCCGCACCTACGCCACCGGTGACCCGGGCGAGGAAGGGCGCCGCGTCTACGCGACCGTGCTCGCCGCCCAGCAGGCGGCGCTGGAGGCGATCCGCCCGGGCGAGACCGGCGAGGACGTCGACGCCGCCGCGCGCAAGGTGATCGACGCGGCCGGCCACGGCGAGCACTTCGGCCACGGCCTCGGCCACGGGGTGGGACTCGACATCCACGAGGGCCCGCGTCTCTCGCTGCGCTCCGACGACGTCCTGGCGGCGAACGAAGTCGTCACGGTCGAGCCGGGGATCTACCTGGCCGGCGACCTCGGGGTGCGGATCGAGGACCTGGTCGTCGTCACCGACGACGGCCTGCGGAACCTCTCCTCGCTCCCCAAGGAGCTGACCTTCGTCGACTGACGGTCGCGCTCGACTTTTTGGCCCCTATAGGGGCCAAAAAGTCGATAGGGCTCAGCGCGAAAGGTCGACGCCGGCCTTGATCCGGCTGCCGAACGCGGCGAGCAGCGCGATCGCCGCCTCGACGTCGCGCAGGTCGACCATCTCGACCGGCGAGTGCATGTAGCGCAGCGGGATCGAGACCAGGCCGGTCGGGATCCCCGAGCGGGCGATCTGGATCGCGTCCGCGTCGGTGCCGGTGCTGCGACCGCTGGCGGCGATCGAGTACTCGATCCCCTCCGCCTCGGCGGTCTCGACCAGCAGCTCGAAGACCTTCGGCGACAGCGTCGAGCCGCGGCCGATCACCGGGCCGGAGCCGAGCGGGTGCACGCCGACCTCCTTCTCGTCGACCCCCGGCGCGTCGGTGGCGTGGGTGACGTCGACGGCGACGGCGAGGTCGGGTTTCAGCTCGAAGGCCGAGGTGCGCGCGCCGAACAGGCCGATCTCCTCCTGCACCGCGGCGACGCCCGCCATCGAGCCGCCCGGGCCGGCGCCCTCGGCGCACCGACGGGTCGATTCGAGCGCGACGAAGGCGCCGAGCCGGTTGTCCATCGACTTGGAGACGAGCCGCGAGCCCGCCACCTGCATCGGTTCGGTGCGGATCACCACCGGGTCGCCGACCCGGACCATCGTCTCCGCCTCCTCGCGGTCGGCGGCGCCGATGTCGATGTGCATCGATTTGAGTTCGACGACCTTTTTGCGCTGCTCGGGCTCCAGCAGGTGGATCGGCTTGCGCCCGGCGACGCCGGGGACGATCCCCTCGCGCCCGGTCACCTCTACCCGCTGGCCGACCAGGATCTGCGGGTCCCAGCCGCCGATCGGCTCGAACCAGAGGAAGCCCTTCTCGTCGATGTGGGTGACGATCAGCCCGATCTCGTCGATGTGGCCGACGATCGCGACCAGCGGCTCGGCCTCGCCGACGCGGGCGAAGGTGGAGCCGATGCCGTCGTAGGAGAGCTCGGCGAACGCCGACGCCGCCTGGCGCCAGACCGCGGCCGCGGGACCCTCGTAGCCGGACGGCGCGCCCGCCCGCAGCAGTTCGTCGAGAAGCTTGGGAACGTCGTTGGAAGTCGTCATAGGACCGCCAGTATGTCGAAGTCGTACGTCCGTCCGTCAAAAACACCGCGGTACGGAGAGACCGGACGGCGGCGGGCGAGCGGCGTCGAGGTCACTCGCCCTCGCCGGCGAGCAGCTCCGCCTCGGCCTCGGTCATCGTGTTGCGGGCGCGCAGCTCGTCGCGGCGCTCGTCGTAGGAGGCGTACTCCCGGGACACCAGCAGCGCCAGCAGCGCGGCGGCGATCGCCAGGGTGAGGAGGGCCGGCATCGCGGTGGCGGGCGGGATCAGCACCACCAGGACCGCGGCGGCGATCAGTTTCCGGCGGTTCCAGGTCCGCACGTGGCGGTAGCGGAAGGCGACCAGCCCGAGCAGATAGGTGGCGATCCCGCCGAGCAGGGCGAAGGCGGTCACCCACCCGAGGTGCTCGTCGGTGTGCTCGATCACGGTCTTCAGGCCGAAGGCGGTCAGCACGATCCCGGCGACCAGGAGGAGGTGCAGGAAGGAGTAGGAGTCGCGCGCCAGCGCGTTCTGGACCCGGCCTGGCTCCGCCTCGACCAGGCGGCGCGCCGAGACCAGGGCGACGACGTCGAAGTAGGTCCACCACATCGCCGCCGCGACCGCGACGCCGAGCACCGCCGCGACGCCGATCCCGAGGTCGAGCCGCCCGGCGGCCCCGGCGCCGATCTCGGCGATCGACTCGCCGAGCGCGATGATGATGATCAGCCCGTGGCGCTCGGCGAAGTGGGCCGGGACCAGCTGCCAGCCCTCGACGCCGAAGAAGTAGGGGCCGCCGAAGTCGAGCGCCAGCGCCACCACCCAGAAGGCGGCCTGGGTGGGGCCGTCGAAGGCGGAGGCGGCGGCCAGCAGGGCCACCGCGATGACGGTGGAGACGGCGAGGCCGCGGACCGAGCGGAGCAGGGCGTCGCTGTCGGGATCGGCGATCGCGAAGAGCGCGATGTGGGCGACGCGGAAGAAGCCGATCGCCAGCGCGAAGGCGAGGCCGAGGCTGCCGAACGCCTCCGGCACGCAGATCGCCGCGATCAGCATCGAGGCGATCGCGGCGAAGAAGACGAGGCGGACCGGCCCCGCCTCGGGGTCGATCACGCTGGTCAGCCAGGCGTAGGAGGCCCAGGCCCACCAGAGCACCCCGAGCACCAGCAGGCCCTGCGCCAGTCCCGACCAGCTCGGGTGGTGGGACATCAGCGAGGTGCACTCGGTGATCGCGAGGACGAAGACGAGGTCGAAGAAGAGCTCCAGCGGGGTGACCCGCTCGCCCTCGCGGCGGGCGGCGCTCAGGCGCGGCGTGCGGTGGTGCGGGCCGCTCGGCGGGACCGGAGACGGGGCGTCGGACACGCCGCCAATCCTTGCAACTCGGGATCCGGCCGCCCGCCGCCGGCGCGCGGGCCGAAGACCCAGAGCCGCAGGAGCCAGTAGCGGAGCAGCGTCGCGGCCGCGTTGGCGGCGACCAGGACGCCGACCTCGACCGCCTGCGAGGCCCCCGGCGCGAGCGCGCCGAGCGCCGCCAGCGCCCCCGTCGTCAGGCCGAGGCAGAGGCCGAAGACGACCAGGCCCTGGAAGTGGTGGGTGAGGAGCGCCTCGCGACCGCGACGGCCGAAGGTGAAGCGGCGGTTGGCGGCGGTGTTGAAGACGGCGCTGAGGGCGAGCGCGGCGGCGTTCGCGGCAAGCGGCGCCGCGACCGCGCGCAGGGCGAGGAAGAGCAGCAGGTAGAGGGCGGTGCTGGCGACGCCGACCAGGGCGAAGCGCCCGGCTTCGCCGCCCATCCGGGCGATCCCGCGCAGGTCGTCGAGCGCGGTGCGGACGATGTCGACCCGCGAGTCGGGGTCGTCGACCCAGTCGACCGGCACCTCGTGGATGCGCAGGCCGGAGCGCTCGGCGAGCACCAGCAGCTCGGTGTCGAAGAACCAGGCCTGGTCCTCGACCCGCGGCAGGAGCGCCTTGACCACGGCGGCGCGGCCCGCCTTGAAGCCGCACTGGGCGTCGGAGAAGCGGCTGCGCAGGGTGAGGTGGAGGAGGCGGTTGTAGAGGCGGGAGATGACCTCGCGCCTGGGCCCGCGGACGACCCGCGAGCCGCGCGCCAGCCGGGTGCCGATCGCCAGGTCGGAGTGGCCCGAGATCAGCGGCGCGATCAGCGGCAGCAGCGCCTCGAGGCCGGTCGAGAGGTCGACGTCCATGTAGGCGACGACGTCGGCCTCGCTGCGCGACCAGACCCGGCGCAGCGCCCGCCCGCGTCCCTTCTCGGAGAGGCGCAGGTAGGCGACCGCGTCGAGCTCGGCGGCCAGCCGGGCGCCGATCGCCGCGGTCCCGTCCTCGCTCGCGTTGTCGGCGATCACGATGCGGAAGGAGTAGGGGAGTGCCTGGCGGCAGAAGTCGTGCAGGCGGCGGACGCTCTGCTCCAGCGCCGCCTCCTCGTTGAAGACGGGGATGGCGATCTCGACGGTGGGTCTCATGCGACCCGAGGGTGCGCCCCGTCCGTCAGCGCAGCGTGGGCGCGACCTCAGGGTTCCCTGGGAGCGCGCCGCCCTCGCTTTCTCAGGATTCACACAGGAAGTTCCGAGAACATGGAGCCGTGAGCGCCGCCCCGACCACCTCCGCCGGCAAGGTCCTCGTCGTCGACGACGAGTCGAACATCGCCGACGTCCTCTCGATCGCCCTGCGCTTCAACAACTACGAGGTGGAGACGGCCGGTGACGGGCAGGCGGCCCTGCGGGCGGTGAGCGAGTTCCGTCCCGACCTCGTCCTGCTCGACGTGATGCTGCCCGACCTCGACGGCTTCGAGGTGGCCAGGCGGATGCGCGAGCGCGCCGACGACACCCCGATCCTCTTCCTCACCGCCCGCGACACCACCGAGGACAAGGTCCGCGGCCTGACGATCGGCGGCGACGACTACGTCACCAAGCCGTTCTCGGTCGAGGAGCTGCTCGCCCGGGTCGGCTCGGTGCTGCGGCGCTTCGGCAACGCGGGCGGCGGCGAGAGCGTGCTGCGCTTCGGCGACCTCGAGCTCGACGACGACACCCGCGAGGTCTTCCGCGCGGGCGCCTCGATCGACCTCACCGACACCGAGTACCGGCTGCTCCGCTACCTGATGTCGCACCCGCGGCGCGTGCTCACCCGGGCGCAGATCCTCGACCACGTCTGGGACTACGACTTCGGCGGCGACGCCCGCGTGCTCGAGACCTACGTCAGCTACCTGCGCAAGAAGCTCGAGGCGCGGGGCCCGCGCCTGATCCACACGGTGCGAGGGGTCGGCTATGCGCTCCGCCTTCCGCCTGCCTGACTGGTCGCTGCGCACGCGGCTCCTGCTGCTGCTGGTCGGCCTCGCGGTGGTCGGCCTGGCGGCGGCCGACTTCGCCTCCTACCGGGCGCTGCACGACTACCTCTTCGACCGCGTGGACCAGCAGCTGGAATCGGCGGTCGCGCCGGTCTCGGGAGCGCTCACGGCGAAGGCCGGCGAGGGGGAGCCGGCGCAGGGGTTCGGGCCCGGTCCGGGGGAAGGCGGGCCCGCCGGCCCGGGGCCGGAAGGGCACCTGCCGGGCAGCGCCTACGGCCAGCTGCGCGGCGCGGGCGGCGAAGTCCTCGCCCAGACCGGCAACCGCTTCTTCGGCGAAGCGGTGCCGACGCCGGAGCTGCCGGCCCACCTCGAGGCCACCTCCGGCGGGGCGATCTCCCCGGTGACGGTCGGCGAGCGCGGCGGCGGTTCGGAACGGTTCCGCGCCGCGGCGGTGACGATCCCCGGCACCGGCCTGACCGCCGTCGTCGCGGTGCCGCTCGGCGACACCGAGGCGACGCTCAGCCACCTGGCGCTGATCGAGCTCGTGGTCAGCGCGGCGATCCTGATCGCGCTCGGCGTCGCCGCCTGGTGGCTGATCGGGGTCGGGCTGCGCCCGCTGCGGCGGATGGGCGAGGTGGCCGGGCAGATCGCCGCCGGCGACCTCTCGCGCCGGGTCGAGCCGGACAACGGGCGCACCGAGGTGGGGAGGCTGGGACGGTCCCTGAACGCGATGCTGGGGCAGATCGAGAAGGCCTTCGCCGAGCGGGCGGCGGGGGAGAGGCGGCTGCGGCGCTTCCTC
>DATJUK010000165.1:0-8817 GCA_035502495.1 Solirubrobacterales bacterium | reverse complement strand
GAAGGCGAGCACGTTGTTGATCTGGTTCGGGTAGTCGGAGCGGCCGGTGGCCATGATCCGCACGTGCGGGGCGGCGTCCTCGGGCATCACCTCGGGGGTCGGGTTGGCCATCGCGAAGACGATCGCGTCGTCGTTCATCTTGGCCAGCGAGTCCGCCGCGATGATCCCCGGCCCGGAGAGGCCGATGAAGAGGTCCATGCCGTCGATTACGTCGTCGGGCTGCCCGTGGATGTGTTCCGGGTTGGAGTTCTCCGCGTACCAGCGCTTGGTCGGGTTCATCTCCCCGGCGACGTAGTCGGCGCGCTCGGTCGAGAGGGCGCCCTGGCGGTCGGCGCCGATGATCTGGGTGATCCCCGCGGCGAGCATCATTTTGGTCACCGCGACGCCCGCCGCGCCGAGGCCGACGACGAGGACGCGGAGGTCCTCGATCGGCTTGTCGACGATCTTCAGCGCGTTGAAGAGCGCCGCCATCGTCACCACCGCGGTGCCGTGCTGGTCGTCGTGGAAGATCGGGATGTCGAGCATCTCCTTCAGCCGGTCCTCGATCTCGAAGCAGCGCGGGGCGGAGATGTCCTCGAGGTTGACGCCGCCGAAGGTGGGCGCCATCAGCTCGACCGCGCGGATGATCTCCTCGGCGTCCTGGGTGTCGAGGCAGATCGGGAAGGCGTCGACCCCGGCGAACTCTTTGAAGAGCATGCACTTGCCCTCCATCACCGGCATCGCCGCCTCGGGGCCGATGTTGCCGAGCCCGAGCACCGCCGAGCCGTCGGAGACGACCGCCACGGTGTTTTTCTTGATCGTGTACTCGAAGGCTTTGCTGCGGTCGTGGTGGATGTCCATGCAGACGCGGGCGACGCCGGGCGTGTAGGCCATCGAGAGGTCGTCGCGCGTCTTCACCGGGTACTTGTTGTGCATGTCGATCTTGCCGCCGCGGTGCATCTGCATCGTGCGGTCGACGTAGTCGAGCACCCGGGCGCCGCGGGTCGACCCGATCGCGCGGAGGATCCGCTCCCAGTGGTCCTGGTCGGAGGCGTCGATGGTGAACTCGCGGACCCGTTTGCCCTCCGGCCCGGCGCCGGGCACGAGGTCGACGCCCTGCAGCTGCCCGCCCGCCTCGGCGATCGCCGCGGTCAGTTTGCCGAGCGGCTCCTGCCGCGCGTCGAGCTCGACGCGGATGGTGACGCTGTATTGGGCGCTGACCGGCATGCGGGGAATCGAATCAGATTCCGCGATTCGGCCGTCCGAGGGGGGTGAAGTCGAGGTCCGTGGCGACTTGCTCTCGGTATGCGAGAACAACTCGCCACGCCCGATTGGAGATTGGCGGCTGTCGCAGGGCGGCAGCACGGCGTCGTGACGTTCGGGCAGCTCGTCGCGCTCGGGATCGACAAGAGCGGCGTCGAACGGCGGGTGCAGGCGGGGCGTCTGCATCGCCTCCATCGCGGCGTGTACGCGGTGGGACACCTCAGCCTCTCGTGGCGCGGGCGATGGCTGGCGGCGGTACTCGCGCTCGGCGACGGCGCCGTCCTCAGCCACGCGAGCGCCGCGGCGCTGTGGCGGTTCCTGCGGCCCATGCCGGGGGCGATCCACGTCACCCTCGCCACCCAGGCCGGCCGGGCTCGGCGTCGCGGCATCCAGGTGCACCGCTCCCGGACCCTGTCGCCGTCCCACGTCACCCGTCGCCACGGCATCGCGGTCACCACCCCGGCCCGCACGATCGAGGACATCCGCACCGCGGTCGCGCCCTATCTCTTCCGCCGCGCCCTGCGCCAGGCGGAGCTCGTCGGGCACCGCGTCCCGCTCCTCTCCGCGACGAAGCGCACCCGCTCCGACCTCGAGCTCCTCTTCCTCGCCCTCTGCGAGCGCCACGACCTCCCGCGCCCGCTGGTCAATCACCGCGTCCACGGCCACCTCGTCGACTTCTTCTTCGCCGCCCACGACCTCGCGGTGGAGACCGACAGCTGGGAGTACCACCGCGGCTCGGTCTCGATGGAGGACGACCGCGCGCGCGAGCTGGCGCTCCGCGCCCACGGGATCGAGACGCGCCGCTACACCGGCGAACAGCTCGAAGGGGCGGCGGAGGCGGTCGTCGCCGACCTGCGCGCCGCGCTCCCCCCGGGGCCGTGAACGGCTTGTTACAAAATTGAAAACAGCGTAGGTTGCCGTAAGGTGAGGGGGAAGCTGTCGATCGGCGCGGTCTGCGGGGCACTGATCGCGCTCGCGGGCACCTGCCCGGCGGCGTCGGCGGTCGGTGGGCCGGCCAACTGGATGTACGAACCGACGAGCTTCACCGAAGTCCACCTGACGCTGCCCCAGGCCTCGATCACCGCCCTCGAAGCCGAACCGAAGGAATACGTCGAAGGCACGTTCTCGATCGCGGAAACCGACGGCACGCCGGGGTCGGCCGGCCCGTTCTCGGCGCCGCTGACCGTCGGGATCGAGCTGAAGGGCAGCCTCGGGTCGATGCGGCGGCTCAGCGAAAAGGCGGCCTTCAAGATCAAGTTCGACAAATTCGTCGACGGCCAGTCCTTCCTCGGCCTCGAAAAGATGACCCTGAACAACATGGTCCAGGACCCGTCGATGGTCCACGAGGCGACCACCTACGAGGCCTTTCACCGGATGGGCGTCCCGGCGCCGCACGTCGGCTACACCTACCTCACCGTCAACGGCGAAAGCTACGGCGTCCACCTGAACATCGAAACGCAGGACGCCCAGTCGCTGGAAAACGAGTTCGGGACGCCCTTCACCGCGCCGCCCCAGCACCTCTACTCGGGCGAATACGGCGCCGACGTCAGCAACGAATTGCTCCACGAAACGGCCCAGAAGAAATGGGAAGCACTCGAAGTCTCGGAAGGCAAGAAGAAGGAAAAAGGCGACCTCGAAGCTCTGGTGGCGGCGGTCGAAGGGACCACGCCGAGCTTCTCCGAGCGCGTCGCGGGCGTCGCCGACCTGACCGAGATGACCAAGGACTTCCTGGTCGAAAAGTTCGTCGGCAACTTCGACGGCTACGCGGGCATCGCCCCCGACTACTACCGCCCCAACAACTTCTATCTCTACAGCGACACCGCGGGCCGCTTCCAGCTGATGCCCTGGGGGACCGACCAGACCTGGCAGAGCGACGAGCACGTGGACTTCGGCACCGGCGGCGGCATCCTCTTCAGCGAGTGCATGGCCGATCTCGCCGGCTGTCGGCAGACCTATCTCCAGGCCGCCCGCGAAGGGCTGAGCGCGCTGGACGCGACGACCCTGGACACGGTCGCCCGCTGCGCCGCGCTCGAGCTGCGCCCCTGGCAGGAGCGGGAAGCGACCGAATCCAACTGGCTGCGGCTCCCCGATCCAGCCGAGGACGCCGCCGAAAACCTGCAGAAGGAGACCGACGAAGTGGCCGCGACCCGGGCCTTCATCGCCTCTCGCCCCGGGGAGCTGGCGGCCTTCCTCGGCGAACCGGCGCCGCCGCCCGGCAGCGAACCCGCGTGCCCGCCGCTGCGGCCGATCGGCGGTTTCGTCGAACCGGAAGCCGAACCGGAACCGGAACCGGAACCCGAACCCAAGGCGGACGACGGTTCACCCGACGCTCCCGTGGTCGGTCCCGGCGCGGCGTCGAGCCCGGGCCCGACGCCGCCCGGCGCCCCGACGACGTCCGCCGGGCTCGCGGTCGTCCGCGTCGCGCACCGAGGCGACTCGATCGCGTTGCGCCTCGACGTCCCCGGCCCCGGTCGCGCGATCTTGCGCGGCAGCTACGGCAACCGTGCGTGGGCCGCCTGTCGCGGCTCGGCCGCGGTGAGCGACGCCGGCGTGGCGACGGTCGCCTGCGACTTCACCGGGCGCTTCTCGTCGCTTCTCCGACGACGTTGGCGCCGCATCCGCCTCGATGCTCGTTTCGTCTCGTCGACCGGGAGCGTCGAAGCCATCGCCCGCTCCCTAGAGTTGCGGCGATGGCCGACGCACCCGAGCTCTTCCTGATCGACGGCAACAGCCTCGCCTACCGGGCCTTCTTCGCCCTGCCGGAGTCGATCGGCACCAGCGACGGGCGGCCGACCAACGCGATCTTCGGGCTCGCCTCGATGCTGGTGAAAATCATCGACGAGCACCACCCCCAGGGGGTGATCGTCGCCTGGGACGCCGGCTGGAGCGGCCGCGAGAAGACCTACGACCTCTACAAGGCGCAGCGCAAACCGCGCCCCGACCTGCTGCGCGAGCAGTGGCCGCACCTGATGCCGCTGGTCGAGGCCTTCGGCTACACCAACGTCAAGGTCGAAGGCTTCGAGGCCGACGACGTGATCGCCTCGCTCGCCAGGCAGGCGCGCGAGCAGGGGATCGAGGTGATGGTGGTGACCGGCGACCGCGACGCCTACCAGCTGGTCGGCGACGGGATCCGGGTGATGAGCACCTCGCGCGGGATCACCGAGACGAAGATCTACGACGCCGCCGCGGTCGAGGAGCGCTACGGCGTGCCGCCGGCGCTGATCACCGACCTGATGGGGCTGCGCGGCGACACCTCCGACAACATCCCCGGCGTCCCCGGGATCGGCGAGAAGACCGCCACGCAGCTGCTGCAGAAATTCGGCTCGCTGGACAAGGTGCTGGAGAGCGTCGACGAGATCTCCGGCGCCAAACGCAAGGAAAACCTCACCAACCACGCCGAGGACGCGCGGATGTCGAGGGAGCTGGCGACGCTCCAGTACGACATCGAGACCGGGGTGGACCTGGCCGCCGCGCTGGAGAGCGAGCCCGACCGCGGCGCCCTGCGCGACTTCATGCGCGAGTTCGAGCTCCGCGCGGTGATGGAGCGGCTCGAAGAAGCGCTGCCCGAGGGCGACGCGGTCCCCGGGCGCAAGGTGGAGACCGAGCTGGAGATCGAGACGGTCGAGGCGACCCCGGCCGAGATCGGCGACGCGCCGCGGATCGCGATGGCCCTCGACGGCGACCGCTGGGCCGCCGCCGCGGGCGAGCGCATCCTCACCGGCACCGCGTCCCACGACGAGCTCGCGGTCGCCCTCGCCGACAGGCCGCTCGCCGGCCACGACCTGAAGTCGCTCGGCGGCGGCCGCCATGGCCTGCTCGCCGCCGCCGCCCGCGAGGGGGTGGAGCTGGGGCTCGAGCACGACACGATGCTCGCCGCCTACCTGCTCGAGCCGCAGCGCCGCACCTACGAGCTGACCGAGCTCGCCGCCGACGCCGGCATCGGCCTCGCCGCGGGCGCCGCGGCGGGCAACGGCAAGGACGACGCGGAGGACGACGGGCAGATGTCGCTCGGCGAGGAGGTCGAGGCGGGGCTCGACCCGGCCGAGGAGGCGCGCCTCGTCGCCGCCCTCGCCGAGGACCAGCTGCCGCGGGTGATCGGCCTCGGCCTGGAGGCGCTGATGCGCGAGGTCGAGCTGCCGCTGATCGCCGTCCTCGCGGCGATGGAACGCGAGGGGCTGAAGCTCGACGCCGAGCGCCTGGCCGCGGTCGGCGCCGGCTTCGGCGAGCGGATCGACCAGCTGGAAGCCGAGATCTACGAGCTGGCCGGGGAGGAGTTCACGATCGGCTCGCCGCAGCAGGTAGGGCGCATCCTCTTCGAGAAACTCGAGCTGACGAAAAAGCGCCGCGGCAAGACCGGCTACTCGACCGACGCCCGCGTCCTCGCCCAGATCCGCGACGAGCACCCGATCGTCGAGAAGATCGAGTCCTGGCGCGAGCTGACCAAGCTGAAGAACACCTACCTCGACTCGCTGCCGGACCTGATCGATCCCGACACCGGCCGCGTCCACACCACCTTCAACCAGGCGGCGACGACCACCGGCCGCCTCTCCAGCACCAACCCGAACCTGCAGAACATCCCGATCCGCACCGAGATCGGCCGGCCGGTGCGCGCCTGCTTCGTCGCCGCGGAGGGCGCCCGCCTGCTCTCCGCCGACTACAGCCAGGTGGAGCTCCGGGTGCTCGCCCACGTCGCCGACGAGCAGGTGCTGAAGGACGTCTTCCACGCCGGCGAGGACGTCCACACCGCGACCGCCGCCGAGGTCTTCGACGTCTCCCCGGACGAGATCGACGTCGGCCGGCGCTCGAAAGCCAAAATGGTCAACTTCGGCATCGTCTACGGGCTGACCGGCTTCGGCCTCGCCGACCGCCTCAACATCCCGCGCAAAGAGGGCGAGGAATTCGTCGCCCGCTACCTCGAACGCTTCCCGGCGGTGCGCCGCTTCCGCGAGGAGGTGATCGAGCGGGCGCAGGAGGAGGGCTACGTGACGACGCTGATGGGACGGCGCCGGCCGATCCCCGAGCTGCGCTCCGGCAACCCGAACACCCGCCGGCTCGGCGAGCGCCTCGCCGTCAACACCGTGATCCAGGGCACCGCCGCCGACATCATCAAGGTGGCGATGGTGCGCTGCTGGGCGCGCCTGCGCGAGGAGCGGATGGCGACCCGCCTCGTCCTGCAGATCCACGACGAGCTCCTCTTCGAGGGCCCGCCGGAGGAGATGGACGCGGCGCTCGAGCTGGTGCGGACGGAGATGACCTCCGCCTACGAGCTCGATCCGCCGCTCGAGGTCGAGGCCGGCGTCGGCACCGACTGGCTGAACGCCAAGTAGGCGTCGCCGCCTCTCTTGGCGGCGTGCCGAGCGGCGGGCTCAGGCCGGGGTGGGGACCTCGGGGTTGGCCGGGCTCGGGGCCGGGTCGGCGAACTCGGGCGGGGCGATGTTCAGGTAGTGGCCGAAGGACCAGTCGACGAAGCGCCTGACGCCGAAGAGGCGGATCAGCGGGCCGAGCAGCCACGGCGGGACCCGCGGCACGAGCTTCTGCGTCCGCAGCATCCACTTGAACTTCCACTCGTGGGAGTCGCTGAACTCGGCGTAGCGGGCGGCGGCCTGCTCGCGCGTCTGGCGCCCCTCGACCACCGCGCGCAGCTCCCGTCCCAGGTCCATCCCGAAATAGAGCGCGGTGCGGATGCCCTCCGCGGTCAGCGGCAGGCAGTGCCCGGCGGAGTCGCCGACGAAGAAGACGCCGCGCCCGGTCGCCGCCCGCAGCTTGTGGGGGATCCAGTTGCCCTGGTAGCGGACCCGCTCGCGCTCCAGGTCCTCGGCCAGGAGCTCGGTGGTCTCGCGCACGTGGAACCGGGGGTCGAAGGAGCCGACCCCGATCCGGGTCTCCTCGCCCGACGGGAAGCTCCAGCCGTACCCGGCGGGCACGTAGCGGCGGTCGATCCAGATCTCCAGGTCGACGGCGCCGCCCTCGGGATGCACCTCGAGCCCCCGCGACAGCGGCGCCTCCGGCGGCTGGTAGCCCGCCGGCCCGGCCAGCACCCGGCGCCAGCCGAGCGCGTCGACCACCAGCGGCGCCGTGATCACCCCGCGGTCGGTCTCCACCTCGATCGCGTCGGACCCGTTCGCCGCCCCGTTCGCCAGGCCCTCGACCTTCGCCGTCTCGAAGCGCGCGTCGCAGCCCTGCCAGAGCAGCGCGCAGAGCTCGCGGTAGTCGAAGGTGGAGAAGGTCCAGGGCAGCCGGTAGCGCGAATCGCCGTGCGCGGTGTGGATCACCAGGTTGTCGAAGCGCTGGCGCTCCGCCGCCATCAGCCCCAGCTTTTCCAGCCACGGCGTGGGGATCCCGCAGGCCGACGTCTGGCGCTCGCCGATCTCGTAGCGGTCGACGATCAGCACGTCGGCTCCGGACCCGGCGAGCTCCCGCGCCACCATCAGCCCGGCGAAGCTCGCTCCGCAGATCAGCACGTCGTGAGCCCCCGCGAGGGAGGTCCGCTCGTCACCGCGTTTGGTCGCTCGGGTAGGCACCGCCCGGCAGGGTACCGGCGAGGCTCGGTCGCCGTCTCTTATCTGCCACAATGCCCAACCCGATGGCTGCGACCGAGACCCTGACCCCTGCGCCCAGCGCCACGCCCGTCGAAGGCAGTGGCGGCCTCCTACTGGAAATCGACGGAAAAGTCGTCCCCAACTACGCGGCGACGATGGTTTCCTTCGACGAGGGGGACGTGGTCAACGGCAAAGTCGTCCGCATCGACAAAGACGAGGTCCTCGTCGACATCGGCTACAAGGCCGAGGGCGTCATCCCCAGCAACGAGCTCTCGATCCGCAAGTCGGTCAACCCGGCCGAAGAGGTCGAGCTCGGCGAGGAGGTCGACGCCCTGGTCCTCACCAAGGAGGACGCCGACGGCCGCCTGATCCTCTCCAAGAAGCGCGCCCGCTTCGAGAAGGCGTGGCGCCGCATCGAGGTCGCCGCCGACTCCGGCGAACCGGTCGAAGGCAGCGTGATCGAGGTCGTCAAGGGCGGCCTGATCCTCGACCTCGGGGTGCGCGGCTTCCTGCCCGCCTCGCTGGTCGACATCCGCCGCGTCCACAACCTGGACGAGTTCATGGGCCAGACGCTCGAGTGCAAAGTGATCGAGCTGAACCGCTCCCGCAACAACGTCGTCCTCTCGCGCCGCGCGGTGCTGGAGGAGGAGCGCAAGGAGGTCCGCGAGCAGATCCTCGGCCGGCTCGAGCCGGGCCAGGTGGTGGAAGGCAAGATCTCCAACATCGTCGACTTCGGCGCCTTCGTCGACCTCGACGGGATCGACGGCCTCATCCACATCTCCGAGCTTTCCTGGAGCCACGTCAACCACCCCTCCGAAGTGGTGGCGATCGGCGACACGGTGCGGATCAAAGTCCTCGACATCGACCGCGACCGCCAGCGCATCTCCCTCGGGCTGAAGCAGACCCAGGAGGACCCGTGGCAGCGGGTGATCTCGACCCACCGGCCCGGCGACGTGCTCGAGGGCACGGTCACCAAGGTCGTCGCCTTCGGCGCCTTCGTCGAAATCCTGCCCGGGGTCGAGGGCCTGGTCCACAT
>DATJUK010000164.1:0-9723 GCA_035502495.1 Solirubrobacterales bacterium | reverse complement strand
GACCACCGATTCCTTGCAGCTGTTCCTCAAGGACATCGGCAAAGTCCGCCTGCTGACCGCGGCGGAGGAGGTCGAACTGGCGAAGCGGATCGAGCGCGGTGACCTCGATGCCAAGCAGAAAATGGTCGAGTCGAACCTCCGTCTGGTCGTCTCGATCGCGAAAAATTACCGCAACCAGGGCCTGCCCTTCCTCGACCTGATCCAGGAGGGGACCCTCGGCCTGGTCCGCGCGGCGGAGAAGTTCGACTACCGCAAGGGGTTCAAGTTCTCCACCTACGCGACCTGGTGGATCCGCCAGGCGATCGCCCGCGCCCTGGCCGACAAGGCGCGCACGATCCGCATCCCGGTCCACGTGGTCGAGAAGCTGAACAAGATCGGCCGCGCCGAGCGCAAGCTGGTCACCGAGCTGGGCCGTGAGCCCACCCCGGAGGAGATCGCCGAGGTCACCGGCATCGACCCGGAGGAGGTCGACTCGATCAAGCGCTCCGCCCAGGCCCCGGTCTCCCTCGAGAAGCCGGTCGGCGACGAGGAGGAGTCCGAGTTCGGCCAGTTCATCGCCGACGAGAAGGCCGAGTCACCCTTCGACCGGGCGGCCGACCTGCTCACCAAAGAGGCCCTCAAGGAAGCCCTCGAGAACCTCTCCTACCGCGAGCGCCGCGTGCTCGAGCTCCGCTACGGACTCGGCGGCGAGCACCCCCGGACCCTGGACGAGGTCGGCCGCACGTTCAACGTCACCCGCGAGCGGATCCGCCAGATCGAGAACCAGAGCCTGAAAAAGCTCCAGAGCCTCGGCGAGGCGCAGAAACTGCGCGAGGTCGCGTAGGGAGCCGCTCCCGGCGTCCTCGGCAGCGAAGCCCTCGGCAAAGGCGCCCCGCGATCCATTTCGCGGGGCGCCTTTTCTTTGGCCCGCGAAATCCTTTGCGCAAGGCCGACCGGGCGTTTGGATCACCATTACTGCTCGGACACCTGGCTAGGGGTATCAAGAGGTCCTGATTTCGGTCGATTAGGGCCGGGATGTTCGAGATCGAGACGGCACTGCGAGCCCTGGTCGAACAGGGCGGCTCGGACCTCCACGTCAAGGTGGGGTCGCCGGCCATGGGCCGGGTGGAGGGTGAGCTCAGGCCGCTCTGGTCCGATCAGGAGCCGCTGGCCCCCGAGGAGACCGAGGCCGGCTTCAACCAGATCGCGGAGGAGCGGACGCGGGAGGAATTCACCGCCGAAGGCGAGGCCGACTTCGCCTACGCGATCCCCAGCGTGGGCCGCTTTCGTATCAACGCCTTTCGCCAGCGCGGCTCGGTCTCGCTGGCCTGCCGCTCGATCCCGTTCGAAATCCGCAGCGCCGAGGACCTCGGCCTGCCCCGCACGATCCTCCAACTGGCCGAGGTCAGCCGCGGCATCGTCCTCCTCACCGGCACCACCGGCTCCGGCAAGAGCACGACCCTGGCGGCGATGATCGACCACATCAACTCGACCCGCTCGCGCCACATCGTGACGCTCGAGGATCCGGTCGAGTACCTGCACCAAGACAAACGCTCGATCGTCAACCAGCGCGAAGTCGGGGCCGACACCGAGAGCTTCCCCCGCGCCATGCGCCGCATCCTCCGGCAGGACCCCGACGTGATCCTGATCGGTGAGATGCGCGACGAGGAGACCGTCCGCACCGCCCTCTCGGCGGCGGAGACCGGCCACCTCGTGCTCTCGACCCTCCACACCTTGGACGCGCCGGAGACGATCAACCGCATCCTCGACTTCTTCCCGCCCCACCTCCAGCAGCAGGCCCGGGTGATGCTGGCGACCACGCTGGCCGGAGTGATCTCCCAGCGCCTCGTCCCGGGCCTTGCCGGCGGCCGGGTTCCCGTCGCCGAGATCCTCGTCGCCACCGGTCGGGTCAAAGATCTGATCCTCTCGCCCGAGGAGACCGGCAAGATCTCCGAAGCCATCGCCGAGGGCTCCTACTACGGCATGCAGACCTTCGACCAGGACCTCCTCGGCCACGTCACCGCCGGCCGGATCAGCGAGGAGGTGGCCTATGAAACCGCCACCAGCCCGCACGACTTCAAACTGATGCTCGCCGCAGGCGGCCAGCGGGCGAGCGGCATCGAGCAACTGGCCAGTCCCGAAGGAGTGCTCTCGTGAGGAATCGAATTTGCGCCGCGTTCGGCCGCCTGCTCCGCTCGGAGCGAGGGATCGCGCTGCCGATGGCATTGATGGTCACCGTGGTCGGCATGGGCCTGGCCGCCGTCCCGATCGTCGCCTCGATCAATTCCCAGGGCGGGAATCAGCACAACCAAGGCGCCAACGAAGCGTTGGCGGCGGCCGAAACCGGCGCCGAATTCGCCCTGCGCGCACAGGGCATCCTCCACATCGCAGAAGGGGACTCCCAGCTCTGTGTGTCGAGCACCAGCGTGACCAGCGGCTGGTGCCCGGAGGAACCGGTCTCGACGACCACCAAGGCGGTCGCCCCTGGCTCGATCGGTCTCGCCACCTACACCTACCAGGTGCTGCCCTGCTTCGGGACCGGCAAGTCCTCCGCGGGCTGCGCCGCCGTCGCCTCCTCGGTCGGCTGCACCGAAGCGCCGGTCGAGATCGTCTCGACCGGCACCGCCCTGGTCGCCGGCGTCAAGGTCAAACGCCGGGTCGAGCTCAGCGGTTGCGCGGGCAGCTTCAGCCTGCCCCCCGAATGGGAATTCAAACGGGAAGCCCAGCGCACCGAACTCAAAGAACTCGAAGAAAAAAAACACAGCCTTGAAGAACCCGGCCTGACGCTGGAAGCGACGCGGACGAAAAAAGAAACCGAACGCACGAAACTCGAAGAAACGATCCTCAAAGAAGAAGCCGAAGGCAAAAAAGAAACCGAAAGCAAAGCCGGCTACAAAGAAGAAGAAGTCACCCACGAAGTCGCCCCGCCGGTCTTCTCGGCCGGCCAGGTGGCCGGGATCGAAAGCCTGCTGATGAACGGGGGCAGCAACGTCTACAACGGCGGCGTCGGCTCGAACGGCAAGGTCACGCTGACCGGCAACGCCAACGCCTGCCCGACGGTGCGCTACGGGACCGAATACAGCGCCACCAACGGCTCCAACAACCCGCCGTCGTACTGCAGCTCCCGCACCTTCGTCAAAGGCACCTACAAATACCCGCCGGTTCAGCCCCCGAGCAACATCGAAACCGCCAACTCGAACGCGCGGCTGGCCAGCCTCGATCCGGTGACGGCGAGCTGGATGCGCGACAACATCAAGTGGGGCGAAGCGAACAAGGAACTCAGCATCAGCAACGGCAGCACCCTGATCCTGGAAGGCAGCCTGCCTTACTTCCTCTGCCGTCTCACCCTGTCCGGCGGATCGAAGCTGCTGATGGGGAAAGGCAAGTCGATCCGGATCTTCTTCCAGGAACCGACCAAAACGAAGTGCCCGGGCCTGAACGGCGCCGCGCAGTTGGTGGTCGACAACGGGACCACGATCGGGCCCGATTCCAATCAGGGCCCCGGCCTCTACTTCCTCGGCTCCGCGAACCAGAAAACCGAACCGAGCAAGATCGAACTCGGCGGCGGCTCCGAAATCTCCCAGTTCGTGCTCTATGCCCCGCGGTCGACGATCGTCGCCAACAACGGGGTGAACCTGAGCGGGACCATCATCGGCCAGACGCTGGAACTTGCCGGCGGCGCCAACATCAACAAAGCAGGCGTCTTCACGCCGCCGAGCAGCACCGAATTCGTCGCGCCGGAAGTCGTGACCGAAAAAGTCAAAGTCCCGACCACGGAAACGGTCAAAACCGAACTGGCGAAACACAAGGAAGAAAAACGGATCCTGGACGAAGAAATCATCCGGATCACGCACGAAATCGAAGCGATCAACAAGGCGCCGATCGAAAAAATCACCGACGAAATCGTCGAAAAACAGAACGAACTGGTCGCCTGGGAAAATCTGGCCAACCCCGGCTCCGGCTCCGCCGCCAACACCAGCTTCAAGAAATCGAGCTTCGACGAATGCTCGGCGACGCCGCCCGATTCCGGTAGCCCCGCGTCCGGCTGCTGAAAAGTGGGGTCAAGCTCAGGGCCCCCGCTGACGATCTGAAGTAGGCGTGAGGATCCGATGCGAGAGAAGCTGAACGACAATCCGGTGGCGCAGATCGCCCTGATCGCCGTCCTGGTGCTGGTCGGCGGTTACCTGCTGCTGAGCAGCATGGGCGGCGGATCCTCGGAAGCGGCCACCGAATCGGCCGAAGTCGAATCCGCCGAACCGGCGGCTGCCACCTCCGCCGTCGCGGCGCCGGTCGACAAGCGGCTGCCGCACGCGGTTGAAGCCGCCTACGACCGCGGCGAGACGATCGCCTTGCTGATCTACCGCCGCGGGGGAATCGACGACCAGGCGGTGGGTGCGGCCTCGGCCGTGATCCAGACGATGCCCGGAGTCGCCTTCTTCGACGCGCCCACCGGCAAGATCGCCCGCTACTCGGCGATCACCGGTCCGGTCGGGGTCAACCGCGCGCCCGCCCTGATCGTCGTCCGCGCGCGCAAGAAGGGCGATCTGGAACCGGCCCCGGCCACGGTCACCTACGGCTTCCAAGGTCCCGAGGAAGTCCGACAGGCCGTGATCGACGCCGGCTACGCCGGACCCGAACCGTCGTACGCGCCGAACTGAGCCTGGTCCGCCCGACGCCCGATGTCCGAGAACGCCGCCCACCTGGAAGCCTTGCCCGGCCCCGCCGAGGAGCCGCAGGTCGCGGTCGAGTCCGCCGCGTTCGAGGGGCCGACCGGCGCCGCGCCCGCGGCCGAGGCGCCCCCCGGGATCACCCACCCGAGCGGCCAGGGCCGCAACGCCAACTTCGTCACCGACGTGCTGGTCTCGCTCGGCCACGTCAGCGCCGAACGAGTCGAAGCCGCGGTGGCGGAGAGCCGCCTCGCCGGCCGGCCGCCGGAGCGCATCCTGCTCGAGCAGGGGGCGGTCGACGCGCGCCAGCTCTCGCTGGCGATCGCCGAGCGCTACGGACTCGACCACGTCGACCTCTCCGTCTACCCGGTCGACATGGCGGCCGCCAACCTGGTGCCGATCGCCTCGGCCCGCCGCTACCAGGCAGTGCCGATCGGCTATCTCGACGGTTCCACGCTGCTGGTCGCGATGGCCGATCCGGCCAACGTCCTCGCCGCCGACGACATCAAGATGGCGACCGGCATGCAGTGCCGGCTGGTCGTCGCCGACACCGGCGACATCGAACAGCTGCTCTCACGCGTCAACTCTCTGCAGAGTGCGGTCACCGAGGCGGTGCAGGACGACGACATCGCGGGTGCCGAGGACGACGAGTACGACCCGCTCGGAGGCCTGCACGCGTCGGCCGAGGACGCGCCGGTGGTGAAGCTCGTCTACTCGATCCTCGGCCAGGCGGTCAACGCCGGCGTCTCCGACGTCCACTTCGAGCCCGAGACCGAGGACATGCGGGTCCGCTTCCGCGTCGACGGCGTCCTCCACGAGGCCGCCCACGTGCCGCGGCGGATGGTCTCGGCGGTGGTCTCGCGGATCAAGATCATGTCCGACCTCGACATCGCCGAGCGGCGCGTGCCGCAGGACGGTCGCGTCGCGGTCACCGTCGACGACAGCCGGATCGACCTGCGCGTCACCACGCTGCCGACCCAGCGCGGGGAGGGGGCGACGATCCGCATCCTCGACACGCGCAACGCGATGCGCTCGCTCGACCAGTTGGGGATGAGCGAGGACGCCCGTGAGCCGTTCGAGGCCGCCGTGCGCCGGCCCTACGGCGCGGTGCTGGTGACCGGGCCGACCGGCTCGGGCAAGTCGACGACCCTGTACGCGGCGCTCGCGGCGATCAACTCGATCGAGAAGAACGTGATCACGATCGAGGACCCGGTCGAGTACCAGATCGAGGGGGTCAACCAGATCAACGTCAACCCGAAGGCGGGGCTGACCTTCGCCGCCGGGCTGCGCTCGGTCCTGCGCGCCGACCCCGACGTGCTGATGGTGGGGGAGATCCGCGACGCGGAGACGGCGCGGATCGCGATCGAGGCGGCGTTGACCGGTCACCTCGTGCTCTCGACCCTGCACACCAACGATGCCCCGGGGACGATCACCCGCCTGCAGAAGATGGGGATCGAGTCCTTCCTCACCGCCTCGGCCGTCGACTGCATCGTCGCCCAGCGGCTGGCGCGGACGCTCTGCCCGAGCTGCAAGCGACGCGCCGTGGTGACGCCGAAGTCGCTCGGCGAAGCGGGCTTCCAGACGGCGACCGCGATCGAGGCCTACGAGCCGGTCGGCTGTTCGCGCTGCGGCAACAGCGGCTACCGCGGCCGGGTCGGCCTCTACTCGGTGATGCGGATGTCCGAGCGGATCAAGGACATGACCGTGAACCAGGCTTCGCAGGCGGAGATCTCGACCATCGCCCGGCAGGAGGGGATGGCGACGCTGCGCGAGGACGGCCTCGCCAAGGCGCGCGCCGGCCTGACCAGCTTCGACGAGGTAGTGAGGGTGACGACCTGATGGATCCGCAAGGCTTCGATTTCGCCGCCGTGCTGGCGACGGTCGCGCAGCGCCAGGCGTCCGACCTCCACCTCACCGCGGGGGCGCCGCCGGCGATCCGTGACAAGGGCAAGGTGCAGCCGATGGAGGGCTTCCCGGTGCTGACCGCGCAGCAGACCCGCGACGTCGTCTTCGGCATCCTCAGCGAGGACCAGCGCAAACGCTTCGAGACGGCCCGCCAGCTCGATTTCGCCTACGCGATCCCGAACGTCGCCCGCTTCCGCGTCAACTGCTACATGCAGCGCGGCGCGGTTTCGGCGGCGTTCCGACTGGTGCCTCAAGGCATCCCTTCGCTGGACGACCTCGGGGTCCCGGCGGTGCTGCGCGAGTTCACCCGCAAACCGCGCGGCTTCGTCCTCGTCACCGGGCCGACCGGCTCCGGCAAGAGCACGACGCTGGCGGCGATGATCGATCTGATCAATCGCGAACGCGAGGACCACATCCTCACGATCGAGGATCCGATCGAGTTCCTGCACCAACACAAACGCTCGATCGTCAACCAGCGCGAGATCGGCAGCGATGCCGAGAACTTCACGCTCGGCCTGCGCGCGGCGCTGCGGCAGGACCCCGATGTGATCCTGGTCGGCGAGATGCGCGACATGGAGACGATCGCCACCGCGCTGACCGCGGCCGAGACCGGCCACCTCGTCTTCGCCACCCTGCACACCCAGTCGACCGCGCAGACCGTCGACCGGATCATCGACGTCTTCCCGGCCGAGCAGCAGCAGCAGGTGCGGACCCAGCTCTCGGTGGCGCTGCAGGGGATCGTCACCCAGCAGTTGCTGCCCACCGCCGACGGCCAGGGCCGCGCGGTCGCCTGTGAGGTCCTGGTGCCGAACCCGGCGGTGCGCAATCTGATCCGCGAGTCGAAGACCCACCAGATCTACTCGGCGATCCAGACCGCCGGCTCGATCGGCATGCAGACGATGGACGCCGACCTGGTGCGGTTGGTCCGCGAGGGCAAGATCACCATCGAGATGGCCGAACAGCGCGCCTCGGTGCCGGAGGAGCTCCGGCGCCTGCTCGGCGGTGGCTACGCCGGCAACGGCAATGGCATGACCAATGCCTATGCGGGCGCCGGGGCGGGGGCGTAGGGATGGCGGGCGCGACCTTCGGCTTCGAGGCGATCGACCTCACCGGGGTGCCGACGAAGGGCGAAATCGAGGCCGACTCGAAGGCCCAGGTGGCCGAGCAGCTGCGCCAGCGCGGGCTGGTGGTGCTCGACGTCTCGGAGAAGTCGGCGCCGATCAAGATCGAGGACGTCCTGCGCAGGTACAAGAGCGTGCCGATGCGCGATCTGGCGATCGTCTCGCGCCAGTTCGCCACCCTCGTCTCCTCCGGGATGCCGATGTTGCGGGCGCTCTCGACCCTGGAAGCGCAGACCGAGGACGACGAGATCAAGGAGGCGATCTCAAGCGTCCGTCGCGACGTCGAGGCGGGCGCTTCGCTGGGCGCGGCGATGGAGCGCAAGCCGCGTGTATTCGATCGGCTCTACCGGGCGATGGTCCGCTCCGGTGAGCAGGCCGGGCGGCTGGAGGACGCGCTCGACCGGATGGCGACCCACATCGAGAAGCTGGACACGCTGCGGCGGGAGGTCAAATCGGCGCTGATGTACCCGGCGCTGGTGTTCACCGCGGCGATTCTGGCGATGATCGCGATCGTCGCCTTCGTCGTCCCGGTCTTCATCGGGATCTTCGAAGAACTCGCCGCCGAACACCCCGAAGAATCGATCGAACTGCCGTTGATGACCCAGGTCACGGTCGGCATCTCCAATGCCGTGACCGGCTACTGGTTCATCACCTTCCCGGCCTTCTTCCTCTTGGTCTGGGCGGCCTTCCGCTACAAATCGACCGAACATGGTCGCGAGGTCTTCGATCGGCTGAAGCTCCGGCTGCCGTTCAAAATCGGCGATGTCGTCCAGAAGCTCGCCCTCGCCCGCTGGTCGCGCACCTTCTCCGGGTCGGTGAGCGCCGGCGTGCCGATCCTCCAGGCGATCCAGATCACCGGCGAAACCTCCGGCAACATCGTCGTCGAGGAAGCGATGGAGGACGTCTACGAATCGGTCAAACGCGGCGGCTCGATCGCCGCCCCGATCTCCCAGCACGACATCTTTCCGCCGATGGTCTCCAACATGGTCGCCATCGGCGAGGAAACCGGCCAGCTCGAGGAAATGCTGACCAAGGTTGCCGACTTCTACGAGGCCGAGGTCGATGCCCGGGTGAAAGCCCTCACCTCGCTGATCGAGCCCCTCCTGATCATGTTCATCGGCGGCGCCGTCGGGTTCATCGTGATCTCGATGTACCTGCCGATCCTGAGCATCTACGAACACGTCGGGTAACCGGTTCGGCGCCGGCTGACGGTTGCGCGGCGCCTACCGCGTCGACGGCCGAGGGGCCGCTCGGCAGCCGCCTGGACGTTCGTTGCTCCCCGGCTCCCGGGCGGGGTCTCCGAGCCTCGGTTTTTCCCACTTTCGCCCTCACTTTTGGGGACGGATATACCGAAAATCACGCGGACGAAAAATCGAGTCATTCAAGGCTAAAGCTGACGCAAATCGCGCCCGATGAACGCGAGGTAAGCAAGCCAGACGCTCCGGTGCCAGACGGCAAACTCCCGGGCTCTGGCGCAAACACAGGACCATGGAGGTACCTATGTTGCTCCAGAACATCCGGGCAAAGATTGGCGCCCGGCTCAGCGGTGAGGGTGAGGCAGGCTTCACCCTTATCGAGCTCCTCGTCGTGATGCTCATCCTCGGCATCCTGGCCGCGATCGCGATCCCCGCGTTCTTCAACCAGGCCTCGAAGGCGAATGCCGCCAACGCCAAGGAGAACATCCACTCCGGTCAGATCGCGATGCAGACTTGCGCGAACGAAAATGGCGGCGTGTTCGACGAAACTGAATGCGCGCAGAGCAAACTGAATGAAAAAGAAGGGACCATTCCTGCCACTGCTGGCAAGGATCTCACGGCCACGCCGGAAAAAACCGGCTACACCCTGACGTCGGAAACGTCTAACGGCGAACTTTACGAACTCAAAGACGATGAAGGTACCTTCGAATACAACTGCACCAAGGGCACTGATGCCTGCCAAGGCGGTGCGACCTGGGGGAATGGCGAAAACGAATAGGGCATCTACGCTCTAGACGTGTGATGAAAGGGGCGGGCCATGTGCCCGCCCCTTTCTTCTTCTTCTTCTTCTTCTTC
>DATJUK010000163.1:0-6601 GCA_035502495.1 Solirubrobacterales bacterium | reverse complement strand
GAAGCAGACCCAGGAGGACCCGTGGCAGCGGGTGATCTCGACCCACCGGCCCGGCGACGTGCTCGAGGGCACGGTCACCAAGGTCGTCGCCTTCGGCGCCTTCGTCGAAATCCTGCCCGGGGTCGAGGGCCTGGTCCACATTTCCGAGCTTGCCGACCACCACGTCGAGAACCCCTCCGAAGTGGTCGAGCCGAACGCCAAACTGAACGTCAAGATCCTCGAGATCGACGAAGACCGCCGGCGCCTGTCGCTCTCGATCAAGCGGGTCGAGGGCCAGAACATGCCGATGCAGGACCTCAGCGCGCAGATCGCCGCCGCCCAGGGCATCGTCACCGAGGCGCCGGAGGCGCCCGCCGAGGGCGGGTCCGAGGAGGCCGCGATCGACCTCGCCGAGGACGCCGCGGTCGAGGAGCAGGAAGTCGAGTCGCCCGCGGTGGAGACCGAGACGGTGGCCGCCGAGGTGCCCGAGGGCGCCACCGCCGAGGCCGCGATCGAGGACGCTTCCCAGGCGGAGGCCGCCGAGGCCGCGCCCGAGGCCGCCGAGGCGCCCGTCGCCGAGTCGAATCCCGCCGAGTCGGGTTCCGATGGTTCCGATGGCGATGGGGACGACGCGGGCGAGGCGCACGAGGGCGAATCGGTCGCCGAGCGCCCCGACGCACCGGACGACACCGACGAGGCGTCCGGCGACAGCGACAGCAGCGAGTCCCAAGGGGACTGAGCGGCGGGGCCGTGTGGCGCCGCCGCTGACGATCGGACTCACCGGCGGCATCGCCGCGGGGAAGTCCGAGGCGCTTGCCGCGTTCGGCCGGCTCGGCGCGGCGACGCTCTCCAGCGACGCGGTGGTCCACGACCTGCTCGAAGGCGAGTCGCTGCGGGCCGCGATGACGGAGCGCTGGGGGCCCGAGGTCGCCCCGCCCGGCGCGCCCACCGACCGCGGCAGGATCGGCGGCATCGTCTTCGCCGACCCGGCCGAGCTGGGCTGGCTGGAGTCGAAGATCCACCCGGCGGTCGGCGCCGCGACCGCCGCCTGGATCGAGGCGCTCCCCGCCGACGTCGAGTTCGCCGTGATCGAGGTGCCGCTGCTCTTCGAGGGCGGCCGCGAGAAGGTCTTCGACACCACGGTCTCGGTGGTCGCCGCCGAGGACGTCCGCCGCGAGCGCGCCGCCGCCCGCGGCCATGCCCTGGTCGACGCCCGCGAGGCCCGCCAGCTGACCCAGGAGGAGAAGGCCGACCGGGCCGAGCACGTGATCGTCAACGACGGCTCGGTAGCCGACCTCGAGGCGGCCCTGTCCGCGCTGCTGGCGAAGCTGCAGGGATGAGTGGGAGGGCACGGCGTCGGCGACCCCGTTGGTACCAGACCGGTCTGGGCAAGGCGCTGGGCGGGCTGGCCGTCCTGGGGGTGCTGGCGGCGATCCTGATCCTGGTCTTGAACGGCACCGTCAACAAGGCCTACAACGAACTCACCCTGCCGCTGCAGCACGAAGACATCATCCGCCAGCAGGCCAAGGAAAAGGGCGTCGACGCGGCGCTGATCGCGGCGGTGATCGACACCGAGTCGAAGTTCACCGACGCCGAATCGAGCGCCGGGGCGCGCGGCCTGATGCAGATCACCCCGGAAGCGGCCAGGGACATCGCCCGCCACAGCGGCGCCACCACCTTCCACACCTCCGACCTCTCCGATCCGGAAATCAACATCAAATACGGGACCTATCTGCTGGCCGAACGGATCGCCTTCTACGAAGGCAACGTGGTCGCCGCCCTGGCCTCCTACAACGCCGGGCCCGGGCCGGTGGAAAAGTGGGGCGGCAGCGACCTGAAGATCGGCGACATCGAATACCCGGAAACGCGCGCCTACGTCGAACTCGTGCTCGAACGGCAGAAGGAGTACCGCGACAGGTACGGTTCGGAGTTGGGGTACGTGCATGGAAAGGGCTAGGGGGAATCCGCGCGTCTGGGCGCTCGCATTGGCCGTCGGCATCGTGCTGGCGGACTCCTCGATCGTCGTCCTCGCCCTGCCCGACATCTACCGGGACCTCGACACCTCGGTCTTCGGGGTCACCTGGGTCCTGGTCTCCTTCAACCTGGTGATGGCGCTCGCCGCGGTGCCCGCGGCGATGGCGGCGCGCCGGGTGGGGCCGGGGCGGGCGGCGGCGGTAGGGCTGGCGATCTTCGCCGGGGCCGGGTTCGCCTGCGGGGTGTCAGACCAGCTCTCGACCCTGATCATCGCCCGCTCCGTGCAGGCCCTGGGCGGCGCCCTGGCGGTCACCGCCTCGCTCGAGCTGCTGCCCGCGACGGTCGGCTCGGAGCGCCGCGCGACGATGGTCTGGGCGACCGCCGGGGCCACCGGGGCGGCGGTCGGGCCGGCGCTCGGCGGCATCCTCACCCAGCTCGTCTCCTGGCAGTCGATCTTCCTGATCCAGGTGCCGATCGCGCTTGCCGCCGCGGTGCCGATCCTCACCGTCGCCCGCGCCGAGATGTCGACCCGGGTGATCGAGCGCGAGCTGCGCCCGACCGGGCGCCCGCACCTCTGGGCGAACGTGGCGCTGGCGATGGTCTCGGCCTCGATCGCGGCGGCGCTCTTCCTCCTCGTCCTGCTCTTGATCGAAGGCTGGCGCCTCAGCCCGATCGGCGCCGCGATCGTCGTCTCGGTGATGCCGCTGGCCGCCGTGGTCGGCTCGCGGCTCGGCGGCTGGGTCCCCGACGCCCGCGCCCGCGCCGCCGCCGGGGCGATCCTCCTCGCCGGCGGGCTCGGCGGCCTGGCGCTCTTGCCGAGCGCCGAGGTGGCGCTGACCGTGCCGCCGCAGATCCTGATCGGCATCGGCCTCTCGCTGGTTCTCTCGGCGCTCACCGAGACCGCCCTCGCGGGCCGCGCTCCGCAGGCGATCCACGGCGGCTGGACGATCTCCGCCCGTCACGCGGGCGTCGTCATCGGCCTGCTCGCGCTCACCCCGATCTTCACCCATGACATCGCGGTGCAGCAGAAGGACGCGATCAACGCCGGCACCGCGGTGATCCTCGACTCGCCGATCAACCCGCTGCTGAAGCTCGACCTGGCGAAGAAGATCTCCGAACACCTGGAAGGCGAGGACGGCAAGGTGCCGAACCTCGGCCACGTCCTCGAACCGCTCCCCGACGACGAAGGCGAACGCACCGAAGTCGTCCAGCTGCGCGAAGAACTGCAGGAACAGCTCGACCGCGGGGCCACCCACGCCTTCCAGCCCTCCTTCGCGATCGCCGCCCTGATCGGCCTGCTGGCGCTGATCCCGATCGGGCTGGCGCGGAGGATCGATCTGTGACCCGGGCCCGGGTGCTGGTGGTCGGCGCGCTGGTCGTCTCGCTGGCGCTGGTCGGCGTCTACCTCGCCGCGGGCGGGACCTCCTACACGCCGGAGAAGTCCCGCAATCCGTGCGAACCGCGCCCCTGGCACGAAACCGGCGGCGGCCTCGAAGGCCTGGCGGAGGAATTCACGCTCTCGGCGCTCGACGGGGCCGCCTGCCAGCTCGGCGTGACCCGCGAGCAGCTGGCCCGCGCGCTCGCCACCAAGGAGAACCGGGAACGCTTCAGCAAGCGCTTCCACATCGACGACGAACGGCTCGCCAAGGCGATCCGCGCCGGGCTCCTGCGGGCGATCGACGACGCCGAAGAACACGGCCGGCTGAACGCGATCATCGCCGCGCCGCTGCGGGTCACGGTCGAACACGTGCCGCTCGAACAGGGGATCGAACTGGTCCAGGACGCGAAAAAGTTCCTCAGCGGCGAAAGCTTCCTCAGCGGGATCGGCAACGCGCTGGAAGAACTCCTGCCCTGATTCAAGAACCTGCCCTGATTCAAGAACCGGGTAAGGGCCCGCCGATATAGAGAAACATGGCGGAACACAAGCTCCAGGTCCCGATCGTCGTCGGCACGCGACCCGAGGCGATCAAGCTCGTCTCGCTGATCCTCGCCCTGCGTGAGAGCGAGAACTACAACCCGATAGTCGTCTCGACCGGGCAGCACAACCGCCTGGTCGAGTACATCTTCGAGCTCGCCGACATCAAGCCCGACGTCACCCTCTGGGCGGGCTCCCGGCGCGCGGCGCTGAACGAGCGGGTCGCCGCGGTGATGCAGCGCTTCGAAGACTTCTGCGTCGAGCGCTTCGACATCGACCCCGACCGGCTGCCGACCCGCGAGGACGTGCTCGCCGGCAGGCACCCGGCGCTGGTCATGGTCCACGGCGACACCAGCTCGGCGATGGCGGCGGCGCTGGCCGCCTTCCACATGCGGATCCCGGTGATGCACGTCGAGGCCGGCCTGCGCACCGGCGGCAACAACCTGGTCCCGTTTCCGGAGGAGCTGAACCGGCAGGTGATCTCGACGATCGCCGCGATGCACTTCGCCCCGACCTCGGAGAACCTCGGCAACCTGGTGCGGGAGAACATCCCGGTCGAGCAGGTCTTCGTCACCGGCAACACCGGCATCGACGCGCTGCACTGGTCCTCGCGGATGAACGTCGACTTCGCCAACCCCGAGCTGCAGGCGCTGGTCGACTCCGACCGCCGCATCGTCGTCGTCACCGCCCACCGGCGGGAGAACTGGGGCGACGGGCTGCGCGGCATCGCCGAGGGCATCCACCGCCTCGCCGACCGCCATCCCGAGGTCGGCTTCGTGCTCCCGGTCCACCCGAACCCGCGCGTGCGCGAGGTGCTGACCGAGCGCCTCCGGGGGCTCGGCAACGTCCTCCTCGCCGAGCCGCTCGGCTACGCCACCTTCGCCCGCCTGCTGGGCCGCTGCCACCTCGTGATCACCGACTCCGGCGGGATCCAGGAAGAGGCTCCCTCGCTGGGCAAGCCGGTGCTGGTGACGCGCGAGACCACCGAGCGCACCGAGGGCATCGCCGCGGGCACCCTGCGCCTGGTCGGCACCAACCCGCAGGTGATCTTCGACGAGGCCGACCGCCTGCTGGCGAGCGAGGAGGCCTACCGCGCGATGGCCGAGGCGGAGAACCCCTACGGCGACGGGCACGCCGCCGAGCGGATCGTCGCCGCGCTCGAACACCTGCTGCTCGGCACCAACCCGCCCGCCCAGTTCGGCACCGGCTACAGCCGCGCGGCGGTGGCGATCGCCAGCGGCATGCGCTCCGGGCGCGAGGTCGGGATCGAGCAGCTGCGGGCGGTCGTCGACGAGGCGACGCTGGCGGCCGCCGCCGTCCCGACGATCGGCGAGGCCGAGCTGGAGGAGGAGCTGGTCGAGCTCGACGAGGCCGCCCACCGGAGCGGGCCCCTCATCGAGGGGTAGCCGTGCCGGGCGATGGGGGCCTGATGGCGACGGCCGCGCCGTCCTGGCCCTTCGAAGGGCTGGCGTTGCCGTGGGTGGTCCTCTTCACCGCCTGCCTGGTGGTGGTGGTCGCGATGTTCGGCTGGACCCTGCTGCTGTTCGTCCGCGGCCACGGCGCGATCCTGCACCCGCCGCAGCCGCCCGCCGAGGGGGCCGACGGCTTCGTCTGGGTCTTCCTGGTGCCGGCGATGAACGAGGAGGTGGTGATCGCCGACTCGGTCCGGCGCCTGGTCGAGGTGCCGGTGGCGCGCAAGCGGATCGTCGTCATCGACGACGCCTCCGACGATCGGACGCCTGACATTCTGGCCGCCATCGACCATCCCGACCTCTTCGTCCTGCGCCGTGACAAGCCCGACGCCCAGAAGGGCAAGGCGGCGGTGTTGAACTACGCCTATCGGGCGCTGCGCGACCACCTCGACCGCGAGCGGACGATCGTCGCGATCGTCGACGCCGACGGCCGCCTCGACGCCGCGGCTCCCCGCTTTGCCGCCGGCCACTTCGCCGACCCGCGGGTGGGCGGCGTCCAGGCACTGGTGCGGATGTACAACCGCCGGCACCCGTTGGTCTGGCTGCAGGACGTCGAGTTCGGCGTCTACGGGCACCTGTTCCAGGCCGGGCGCAACCACTGGGGCACCGCCGGGATGGGTGGCAACGGGCAGTTCAACCGGCTGAGCGCCCTGGACGAGGTCGCCGACGCGGAGGGCCCCTGGCGCGACAAGCTGACCGAGGACCAGGATCTCGGGCTGCGGCTGATCGCGGCGGGGTGGGAGGGCAGGCAGGACCTGCGCGCGGTGGTCGAGCAGCAGGGGCTCTCGAAGGCGCGGCCGCTGTTCCGCCAGCGGACCCGCTGGTCGCAGGGCAACCTGCAGGCGATCGCGCTCTGGCACCAGGTGATGCGGACGCCGTCGCTGGGCTTCGGGCCGCGGGTCGAGCAGATGGCCTACCTCTTCATGCCCTTCTGGCAGGGGATCATCGGGCTCGGCCTGGTCGGCGCGGTGGTCCTGGCGGTCTCCGGCACGGCGCCGTTCTGGGGTGGCGGGCCCACCTACCAGCTCGTCTTCTTCTACCTGCTCGCCTTCGGCGGGACCTCGCTGGGCACGATCGCCGCGCGGGCGGAGCAGGGGCCGCCGGGCTGGGTGGCCGGTTTCCTGATCGGTCAGGTCTACACGCTCTACACCTGGTTCCTCTGGCCGGTGCTGCTGCGCTCGACCGCCCGTCAGCTGGCCCGGCGCGACGCCTGGGCAAAGACCGCCCGCGAGGCCCTCGACCCCGCCCCCCCAAGTGGGTT
>DATJUK010000162.1:0-3421 GCA_035502495.1 Solirubrobacterales bacterium | reverse complement strand
CGGGCTGATCTCCTACCGCACCGCCTACCTCAAGGCCAACTATCCGGCCGAGTACATGGCGGCGGTGATCTCCTCGGTGATGAACACCAAAGACAAGGTGCCGTTCTTCGTCAACCGCTGCGCGGAGATGGGGATCGACGTCCTGCCGCCCGACGTCAACGAGTCCGACCACAGCTTCGTCGTCTCCGAAAACGCGATCCGCTTCGGCCTCGACGCGGTGAAGAACGTCGGCCACGCGGCGGTCGAGGCGATCCTGCGCGCCCGCGAGGACCAGCCGATCAGCTCGATCTACGACTTCTGCGAACGGGTCGACTCGCGCGCGGTCAACAAACGGGCGATCGAATGCCTGGTCAAGTGCGGCGCGCTCGACAGCACCGGTGCCAGCCGCAAAGGGATGCTGGAGGCGCTGCCCGCGGCCCAGGCCTCGGGCCAGAAGGCGCAGGAAGACGCCCAGCTCGGCCAGGGCTCGATTTTCGACTTCGGCGAGATGGACGGTGGCCCCGGCGGCGGCACCGCCCAGGCGCAGGCGCGCCCGCCGATCCCGGCCGCCGAGTTCGACCGCGCGGAGCTCTTGGCGATGGAGAAGGAGACGCTCGGCACCTACCTCTCCTCGCATCCGCTGACCGAAGTCGGGCCCGCGCTCCGCGCCCGCGTCGACTGCAGCCTCTCCGAGCTCGACCGCAAGCCGGACGGCGCCTGGGTGACGGTCGGCGGCATCGTCGTCGAGTGCAAAAAGATCCGCACCAAGAGCGGCAGCCAGATGATGTTCGCGACGCTCGACGACGTCGAGGGGCAGATCGAGATGCTCGTCTTCAAGGCCGACGAGGCGGAGAGCGCCCAGGTGATCGCTCCCGACGCGATAGTCATCGTCCGCGGCCGGGTCGACCACAAGGACCGCGGCGAGACCAAGCTGGTGGTGCAGGAAGCGCAGCGTTTCGAACCCGACGCGGCGGAGGTCGAGCGGGCGGCGAAGAACGCGCCCGCGGTGCGGCGGAGCGCCCCCGGCGGGAGCGGGGTCCCGGGCGGGCCGTTCCAGTTCTCGCTGCCGGCGGAGAAGGCGCTCGACCCGGAGGTGGTCGCCGAGCTGAAGACGCTGTTCGAGGACCACAAAGGGGAGTCCGACGTCCACCTCGTGGTGCAGACCTCGAGCGGTCCGAAGAAGCTCTGTTTCGGCGCCCGGTACAAGGTTCAGCCTTCGCCGAATCTGCGCTACGAGATCGGGCAGCTGCTGGGCACCGACGCCGTCGCGGCCTGAAAGCCGCAAACGGCTTGGTCCCGCCCTCGCACCTCCCTAGACTTCATCCATGTCAGTAACCCGCACCGAGGTCGGCGAGTGCCGCCAGTGCCGCTCCTTCTGCGACAAGATGGTCGAGCCGCGCGGCTGCATCGAACTTGGCTGCCGCTTCCTCTACAGCTACGTCGACCGCCTCGACGGGCGCCAGTACGTCGGCTGCATGCAGGAAGTCTTCGGTGCCCAGGTCGACCTCGCCGCGGTGCTGGAGAAGGGCGGCTTCGGCGGCGTGAAGATGACCGGTACGCCGCTCCCTCACTGCCAGTTCTCGGTCGAGCGGGCCTACGACGGCGAAGGGGAGTCCTACGACTGCGTCAATCGCCGCTTCTTCGACTGCACCGACGAGGGCGGCGAGGGCCTGCGCGCCTTCGATCTCCGCGACGCGGTCTAGGGCCTGATTCGCGGCTCGTCGCGGGTCGTAGGGGCGGGGGAAGAGGAGGCCGGCGAGGGACGCCGGAGGGACCTGGCCTCTCGGCTTCGCGGGGCGGCCCGCGCGGCTCCGGCGGCGGGGCGGGTGGGCTCGCGTCGGCCGCCGTCCGGACCTTCACACGAATCCGCGTAAGGCGACACGGATTGATGTAGTATCCGCCGCCCGTGAGTGATGCCACCACCACTGCTCCCGAGCTGGAGTCGGAAGAGGTCCTGACCGGGATGGCCGGTGAGCCACCTGTCGCCGACGGCGGCCCGCGCTTCACGATCGAGCTCACCCAGGACCAGAAGGACATCAAAGAGTGGGTCCACGGCTTCGCCGAGGGGGTCGTCCGGCCTGCCGCCCACGAATGGGACGAGCGCGAGGAGACGCCCTGGCCGGTGATCCAGGAGGCCGCCAAGATCGGCCTCTACAGCTTCGAAGCGATGGGCCAGTTCTGGGCCGACGACACCGGGCTGACGCTGCCGATCGCCAACGAGGAGCTCTTCTGGGGCGACGCCGGAATCGGCATGGCGATCATGGGCACCTCGCTGGCGGTCGCCGCGATCTTCGGGCAGGGGACGCCGGAGCAGATGGGGGAGTGGATCCCCCAGTGCTTCGGCACGCCCGACGACGTCAAGCTGGCCGCGTTCTGCGCCTCCGAGCCTGACGCGGGCTCCGACGTCTCGGCGATCCGCACCACGGCCAAGTACGACGAGGCCAAGGACGAATGGGTGCTGAACGGCCAGAAGGCCTGGGCGACCAACGGCGGCATCGCCAACGTCCACGTGGTGATCGCCTCGGTCGACCGCGAGCTCGGCTCGCGCGGACACGCCGCCTTCGTGATCCCGCCGGGGACGGCGGGCTGCGAGCAGGGCGCCAAGGTGAAGAAGCACGGCCTGCGCGCCTCGCACACCGCCGACGTCCACCTCGACGACTGCCGCGTCCCGGGCTCCTGCCTGCTGGGCGGCAAAGAGAAGCTCGACGAACGGCTGGCGCGGGTACGCGAAGGCAAGAAGTCGAAATCGCAGGCGGCGATGCAGACCTTCGAGGCGAGCCGGCCGGTGGTCGGCGCGCAGGCCCTGGGGATCGCCCGGGCAGCCTACGAATACGCGCTCGAGTACGCCAAAGAGCGCCGCCAGTTCGGCCGCGCGATCGTCGAGAACCAGTCGATCGCCTTCACCCTCGCCGACATGAAACTCGAGATCGACGCCGCCCGGCTCCTGGTCTGGCGCGCCGCCTGGATGGGCCGCACCGGCAAGAAGTTCGAGAACGCCGAGGGCTCGATGTCGAAGCTCAAGGGCGGCGAGGTCGCCGTGTGGGCGACCGAGCGGGCGATCCAGATCCTCGGCGGCAACGGGTACACCCGCGAGTTCCCGGTCGAGCGGATGCACCGCGACGCCAAGATCTACACCATCTTCGAGGGCACCTCCGAGATCCAGCGCCTCGTCATCGCGCGCGCGATCTCCGGCGTCCACGTCAAGTAGTCACGAATTTACGGCGGGAGAGCGAGGGTCGTTCCGGGGGGAGCGGCCCTCGTCGCCTGCCTTGTTTAGGCCTCGCCGGCAGCTGCGGCACGGCCCCCGCATGCGATTCGCGATTGCGGCGGGACGGCGTGGTTCGTGGCCCGGGCGGCGGGGGACCGGCGTCCCGGGCGTCTCGTGGCGACCCGGGCAGGCTGTGGCCGCCACGAGACGCCCGGGACGCCGAGCCTTTCGTGG